>CALAIO010000061.1 GCA_937923355.1 uncultured Rhizobiaceae group bacterium
GCTTTATCAATGAAGTATCGCGCGTCGCCAATACACTCGGCACCAATTAAAATACGCTCAGCATTCATGCCATCCATGATGACCCTGAACCCCTTGTGCTCCTCGCCCAGAAGGTTTTCTGCAGGCACTTCAAAATTATCAAAGAACAATTCACAAGCATGATGATTAATCATCGCATCAATTGGCTTGATCGTAAGGCCACGTTCTTCTGCGCCACGCAAATCCACTATAAGACAGGATAGTCCATCCGTCTTAGAAGACCGTTCTTCCATGGATTTAGTACGCGCCAGTAACACCATGAGGTCTGAATGCTGAACACGGCTAATCCATACCTTCTGGCCATTGATAATATATTTATCACCGACGCGTTTTGCAGTGGTTTTGAGAGAAGTGGTATCCGTCCCTGTTGTCGGCTCCGTGACACCAAAAGATTGAAGGCGAAGCTCACCCTTGGCAACGGCTGGCAAATATTTCTGTTTTTGCACTTCTGAACCATGACGAAGTACAGAACCCATTACATACATCTGTGCATGAGCAGCGCCCGGATGCCCACCGGATCTCGAAATTTCTTCCAATACAACACATGCTTCAACAAGACCAAGACCAGCGCCACCATACTCTTGCGGTATCAAGCAGCCTAAAAATCCGGATTCGGTTATTTCTTTTACAAAATCAGTTGGATATCCTGCAACCTTGTCCAACTCGCGCCAGTAGTTTTCATCATAAGAGGCGCAAATCGCTCTAACTGATTGTCTTATCTCTTCAAGATGTTCCATGCGCCATTTATCCAATTATTCTTCAAAAATAGCATAACAATTTAGAGAAACCGCACAAACAAAAAAGGCCACTCACGAAGGAGCAGCCTTTAAATAACAAACTGAAGTAAATGTTAGTTAGTAGTTGTTGTCTCTTCTGTTGAAGTTTCTTCGCTAGCCGCATCGCCTTCTTCAGCTTTATTTGAAGTTAATGTTGCAAGATATGCAATCACGTCTTTACGCTCATCTTCTTTCTTGAGCTTGAAAGACATTTTGCTTTTTGCTTTTTTGTCATCAAGCTTAGCGCGTAGGTATTTCTTTGGATCAGCGAGGTATTCAAACATCTCTTCTTCTGTCCATACAGCACCTGTTTCACCAAGCGCTACGATACTCTTGCCATATTTATATCCTTCGACACTAGCGATTTTACTGCCGACAGCATTTGTCAATATAGGGCCAACTTTATTTTTCGCGCCTTCACCAACCATGTGGCAAGAAGCACATTTTTTGAAAATTTTCTCACCGTTTGCTGCATCAGCTGCAAGTGCTGATGATGCTGAAAAACCTGTCGCTGCAATAAATGCTGCTGCTAGAATATGCTGTTTCATTTTAATACTCCCAATTAGTCTCATCCAGAGGATAGCATAAATACAAATATGCCATTGTCACCTAGTAGATAGGTAATACCGTTCACAATTGTTTCAACCGTTAAAAGCCGACTATATTGTGGTATCTAATAACTATTTTCGGCGTTTCTTCGTGTAGCTCAAAGTCCGATTAATAACCTGATTGTGAAAATTAGAGTCTTTTTCAATGGTAGTATGCGTAAGACCGCGTACACCGCGTACATTAATATTTTTCAATGCGCCTCTAAAACCTGGTGCTTTTTTTACAACATTCGAGTTGGAATCATTCGGTAAATAGAAATTTATAACTCGATTGATGTTCTTGCCGACATAGGTTGTCACCGTTGGGTCAAAAGCAACAACATATTGAACCTTGATATTATTCTCACCTAAGTATTTTGCCATCAAGGCTGAAGCGTTTCCGCCTAATGAATGCCCCATAATCACGATTGGGTAGGAAACCTGCTTTTTCTTGTTACGTGCAATAATATTGTCTGCGAGAGCTCTCCAAGAAGAATGGTTATATACACGTGCATCCAGACCGGCACGTACCATTTTTGCACCCATTGCATCCATGCCGCGAGAAAATACATTCGCCAGACCACGCAACAAGTAAACCTCTCCAGTTCGCGTAATCTTGCCCTTGATCGGAATATTAATCTCACTTGGAAGCTGAGTAAGTGAGGCATTCACATCTTTTATAGGCTTGATCCGACCATCATTACTTGAGCTACCAGAAGAGCTACATGCAGAGACCGTAAAAGCCAAAGCAAAAATAGCAAATATAATTTTTGAGAAACGTTGGAGTGCCATACTCATTTATACTAGTGCCCTATACTAACCATTTACAGCCCCAATCTTACCCTGCGTTATGATGAATTTGGGTAAGCTTTTCAATATGAAAAATCAAAAAGTGAACTGCTATCACAAAAATTTATCAAATAAGACCTGAATGTTGCATGAATGATACAAACAAAAGCGTATGGTCTAATAAATATTCGGGAATACTTTCTTGGTACGTTTCATGTAAGCCTCATATTCTTCACCAAACTCTGCCTTCATCATTTCCTCTTCCTGCCCTACGCGTAAGAAGAATAAAGTTCCAAAACCAATCAGGCCTGAGAAACCCGCAACCCAGTTCGGCAAAAGAAACGCTGCCCCAATCGCCCAAACCCAAAACGCTGTGTACATCGGATGGCGAACTTTCTCATAGATGCCCGAGGTGACAAGCTTATGGTCTTCACGTAGATCAAGACTGTGCGACCACATTTTGCCAAGCGCCTTATGCGTTAAGCGAAACAGACGAAGTGAGACAAGCAAAAGCCCGGCACCCATAACAAGAAGCATTGTATTTTGCGTATAGTCAAAACCGTCGAGAAAATCCGTAAAAATCCAAACCAGTGGAATATAGCCAAGACCTGCAGCAGAAACCACCATTGAGAAGCGCTCTTTAAAGGTTCGTGAAACAACAGACTTCGCAGTCTTACGTGATTTAACGTTAGGCCTGTAGCGAATGACGCCCCAAGCTACGATGAACAAAAGCCAGATAATTTTTGCTACAAGTTCCAAATCAAAGGTCATTATTTAAGCTTCCGTCTGCTCAGGTATAAGATCATTGTTTTCATATAAATAAGCATCCCGTGCCAATTCATCTGCAAAGAAGGGTCCAAACACTCTTAATTGAAAATCGTGATGAACGCGCTTGTCGCAATAAAGAATATATTGGCGATGCGCAAGATACATAGACTTCTTCATTTTTGCATGCCGTTCTGGAGACAAAGCGTGTTTGAAATTAACTCTGGAGGTAATCACTTCCGAAGTTGTTTCAACAATCTTCATCGGTTCAAACGGCTCAGTTTTATAAAATGAGATGAAATCAGTTTTGGTTTGAATTTCATGCCAAACAAGGTTTGGCTCTGATAAAACCAGCTTTACGAACTTATCGAAATACTTTGCTTTTTTGACCAAGGCAATTTTCAGTAAAGATGAACCCAAGGCAAAAAACGTAATGCGTTTGCCTTTTAGCAAGTTTGGTTTTTTCTCAAGTGCAATCGCCAGGGCTGAAACCGCCCACACAGAGCCAAAACTGTGCCCCACAATAATGATTTCATCATGCTTGGATGATGAAATTTCCTTAATCAGGTGATCTGCAAAAACCTTATTGCGTTCTACAATGTCAGGATTGCTCAGCGTTACAAGATCACGCGCAAACCCCCAATCATTAATGGATAGATTGAGGTAAGCCATATCACCTGGAAATCTGCAAAGAACCAAAAACAAAATGAAGGCAGGTATAGCCGTTATGCCCCAATGCAAACCGTATTGCCCAATCGTGTAGTGCATCAAGAACCAAGAAAAAATCGCAAAGACAATCATCATCAGCATCGGATAAATCGCAAAGCCCCAATAGCGTTTGCTGGCCTTGGCATATTTGCGAACCGACCCGTCCATGAAAAACAAAAGATACTTTGGAAAGTTGGCAAAGAAACTCTGCGGGTAAGGCATGTTCTCATATTTGCCGATGATATCAGTCCATGAAAAATGCTTGTAATCCGTATGAGCCGTCCATTTTTCTGAACTTGAATCAAACTCTATCGCTGTTTTATGATTTTGACTTTTAGAGGCAATCTTGCCTGCCTCAAGATTAAAGCCCCAAAGCTTTGCCGTCTTTTGTCCACCAGCAGATAGTCGCTCAATTTGATGAACGGCATCTGTGGTTTCAAAACCAGGAAAATTTAAAACTAGACGATTGATATGGGACAAGGCGCATCTCTCAAGAATCACTTATGATGAGAGATACCATGGCTTTAACGCAAAGTCAGATTTTTACGCTGAACGCGCGGAATCGACCAAATACTTCCACACATAATCTGAAAACGACCGCCAGCACTCAACATGGAATGTATCTTCCGCCGTGCGCCATAAGACGACTTCAGCCTTGCCAATAATGGTACGACCACATGCACCGACAGGGAAAACTTCAAGCGATAAATCACGTGGGCAACCACCATTAAGCGCATTAACGGCGTTCGCACCAGAAACAGTAATTGCTGTATTACGGTGATTAACCGCAACTGCTGAATAAAGACCTGTTTTTACCTTGTTTAGTTTTGCTTCAA
>CALAIO010000062.1 GCA_937923355.1 uncultured Rhizobiaceae group bacterium
ACATGAAAGGCCAGCCATGATGGTTTCTTCTGAGATGTGAACGGTCTCTGCTTTGCCAGAACGCGCGCTGGCAATGAGGCAAGGTGCGAAGCCTGCTTCCACGATGATGATCTTTGGCATATGGACACCCAAGTCCTGCCAAAGCGCTGCTGTGATGGCGGCAGCCAGCCCACCAACACCAGCTTGTAAGAAAACATGCGTAGGCGGTTCCGCTTGTGCTTTAATCTCATGCACCATCATGGTGTAACCCGCCATGACATAGCGCGGCACATCCATATAGCCTTCCCATGTGGTGTCCGAGATGATTTGATAACCATGCTTTGCGCTGTCTTCTGCACATTGGCGAACGGAGAGATCATAGTCGCCATCAACACGGATGATTTTGGCACCATAAGCTGCCATGGCATCGGCACGGCCTTGACTGACTTCTGCATGAATATAGATGACGCATTTGCAGCCAGCCTGTTGAGCACCCCATGCAACAGAACGCCCATGATTGCCATCAGTGGCAGTCGCCACGGTTACTTGAGAAGCATCGCGACCTGCCATGAGTTTTTCAACCGCATAGGCCCCACCTAGTGCCTTGAAACTACCAAGGCCAAAACGAGTAGATTCGTCCTTATAGTGAAGTTTGCTGACACCAAGTGCTTCTGCGAGTGGTGACAAATCATGTAGTGAAGTCGGAGTGTAACCATCCCACTTGGCAATCGCATCTTGCGCATCGCTTACCATGCTGGTTGGAAAGAGCGTTTCCAAATCTGCTGGATAAGCTGTGTCTTCTTGAGTGATGGAATGCGCATCATCAATTTTGCACATGTCTAGAAATGATTGAATACCTGTCATAATACCTCGCAATGTTTGCAAGAGAGTATGACACGAAATATGTTCAGGCGAGACAAATTGCGCCATGCCAGTTGAAAAATCTGTTCAAACCGCGCAAAACACGAATGTGAGTCACGTAGGAATTAATGATGCAGTCAATTCAGGTAGGTAACCGGAAAATCGGAGCAAATGAAGAGCCGTTTATCATTGCAGAAATGTCTGGCAATCATAACGGCTCAAAAGACCGTGCAATTGAAATTATAAAGCGCGCCGCAGAAACAGGCGTGGATTGCTTGAAGTTCCAGACTTATACGGCTGACACTATCACACTGGCTACTGACAAGCCGGATTTTGTCATCAATGACGAGAAAAGCCTGTGGAACGGCAGGCAATTACACGGGCTGTATGATGAAGCACATACGCCTTGGGAATGGCATGAAGAATTGTTTCAAACTGCCAACGATCTCGGCATGATTGCCTTTTCATCGCCTTTTGATGAAACTGCAGTAGACTTCCTGGAAACCCTTAACGTGCCGATGTATAAGGTCGCTTCGTTTGAAATCACGCATTTGCCGCTCATTCGCAAAATTGGAAAGACGGGAAAGCCGGTTATCATTTCGACAGGTATGGCAAGTGTCGAAGAAATTGAAACAGCTATTAGCACGGCGAGGGAAGGTGGGACGGACGATATCATCATCCTCAAATGCACAAGCCAATACCCGGCCAATGCTTCTGATGCAAATCTTGAAACCATAGCTGATATGTCTGAGCGATTTGGTGTTCAAGTCGGTTTGTCAGACCATACATTGGGCATAGGTGTTGGCATTGCTGCCATAGGTTATGGCGCGAGCGTAATTGAAAAGCATTTTACGATAGATCGCTCAGAGGGTGGCGTTGATAGCGAATTCTCGATGGAACCGCACGAAATGAAAGCGCTAAAGGAAGAAACCTCACGCGCTTGGCATGCTCGTGGTAAAGTTCATTATGATGGAACTGCCAACGAACAAAAGTCCAAACAATTCAGACAGTCCATATATCCATCATGCGACATCGCAGAAGGTGAAATCTTTAGCGCGGACAATTTAAAGGTTTGCCGACCAGGCTTAAGCCTTGCACCTGCACATTGGGATGACTTGATAGGTAAGGCTGCCAAACGTTCAATCGAGATGGGTGAACGGCTCAATCAGCACGATTTATAAGCTTATTGGTAACCCTAAATCGCTGCGCGATTTTTTATCCCTTTAATTTGCAACCATCATACCCTATTTTAACCGCTAACTGAAAGATTCGCGGCAGCTTGAAGGGGCCAAGACATAATGAAAGATCCAATCGAAACATACATGAACCTGGTGCCTATGGTTGTGGAGCAATCAGCACGTGGCGAACGTGCCTACGATATTTTCTCCAGATTGCTCAAGGAACGTGTTATTTTCCTAACAGGTCCGGTTGAAGATGGCATGGCAACACTGATTTGTGCGCAGCTGCTTTTCCTTGAGGCTGAAAACCCAACTAAAGAAATTAACATCTATATCAATTCACCTGGCGGTGTTGTGACAGCTGGTATGGCGATTTACGACACAATGCAGTTTATCCGTCCGCCAGTTTCAACGCTTTGCATGGGGCAAGCAGCTTCCATGGGGTCGTTACTTCTGTGTGCAGGCAACAAGGATATGCGTTTTGCACTTCCAAATGCGCGTATCATGGTGCACCAGCCTTCTGGAGGCTTTCAGGGACAGGCATCGGATATTGAGCGCCACGCGCAAGATATTATCAAAATGAAGCGTCGTTTGAATGAGGTTTACGTAAAACATACGGGTCAAGACTACGATACCATTGAAAAAACGCTGGATCGTGACCACTTCATGACTGCAGAAGAAACCAAGGAATTTGGTATTATCGACAAGGTTATTGAGCAAAGAGCCGTTCCCGATGATGAATAAAACATTTTCAACAAGGCGCGATGGTATTTGTTTCTGTTAAGCCTATGTGAATGTTTTGTGTCGTAAAATGATTCGAAAGGCAGTTTGTGCTTGCGAAATTGCCTTTTCAGTGTTTGAGTTGGGGCAGCATACACCGTAGCGTGATTTAACGTTGATTTGTATGGGGCGTAACTTGAATATAACAAGTTAAGGCACATTGGTGTCGCGCAAAAGGCGTAAAATTAGAGCCGAGGTTTAGTTTATGAGCAAAATTTCAAATACAAGCGGTGGAAACGGTAGCGGTGGCGATTCAAAGAATACGCTTTACTGTTCATTCTGCGGTAAGAGTCAGCACGAAGTTCGTAAACTGATTGCCGGACCAACTGTATTCATTTGTGATGAATGTGTTGAGCTGTGTATGGATATCATTCGTGAAGAGAACAAGTCTTCAATGGTGAAGTCTGGCGAAGGCATTCCAACACCACTAGAAATTCTTGAGGTTCTTGATGATTATGTAATTGGTCAAGCGCATGCAAAGCGTGTGCTTTCTGTTGCCGTGCACAACCATTACAAACGACTAAACCATGCAACCAAAAACCAAGATGTTGAACTGGCGAAATCCAATATTATGCTTCTTGGACCAACAGGTTGTGGTAAAACGCTTCTTGCACAAACTTTAGCGCGTATTCTTGATGTTCCATTCACAATGGCTGATGCTACGACGCTTACAGAAGCTGGTTATGTTGGTGAAGATGTTGAAAACATTATCCTGAAACTGCTTCAAGCCTCTGACTACAATGTTGAACGCGCTCAACGCGGTATTGTCTATATTGATGAAGTGGACAAGATTTCCCGCAAATCGGATAATCCGTCGATTACCCGTGATGTATCGGGCGAGGGTGTTCAGCAAGCGCTTTTGAAAATCATGGAAGGAACAGTTGCTTCTGTTCCTCCTCAAGGTGGCCGCAAGCATCCTCAGCAAGAGTTTTTGCAGGTTGATACAACTAATATGCTCTTCGTTTGTGGTGGCGCATTTGCAGGTCTGGAGAAAATCATCTCTGATCGGGGTCAAAAAACATCAATCGGTTTTGGTGCGCATGTGGAGAACCCAGATGAGCGTAAAACAGGCGAATTACTTCGTGGCGTAGAGCCAGAAGATCTTACACGCTTTGGTCTAATTCCAGAATTCATTGGTCGTGTGCCTGTTCTTGCTACTTTGGAAGACCTGGATGAAGATGCCCTCGTACAAATTCTTACAGAACCAAAGAATGCGTTGGTTAAACAGTATCAACGCCTATTTGAACTGGAAGATGTTAAGCTAACTTTCCACGAAGATGCGCTTAAGGCAGTTGCACGTCGTGCTATTGGTCGTAAAACTGGTGCACGTGGTTTGCGTTCAATCCTTGAGGGCATTTTGCTTGATACTATGTTTGATCTGCCTGCGCTGGAAGGTGTCGAAGAGGTGGTAATTTCAGAGGAAGTCGTCGAGGGTGATGCACGTCCGCTTTACATCTATTCTGAAAAGAAGGAAGAAAAAGAAGCTAGCGCTTAATTTTCTAAGTTCTTAAGCATTATAAACCGTCTCAATTTGATTGAGGCGGTTTTTTTGTGTCAAAATGCGCACATGTCGCACCAGACTAAGGTAAATAGGGGGGTCAAGGCCTTGAATGCCTTATCCCACAACCCCAAATCAAACCTAACAAAAAGCCCTAGCCATGTTTGACTCTGAAGTGGTTAACCACTCTCCACAATGAATTAGCTATAATTAGTAAATTCAGTATTCGTTCAGGTGAGAAGGGTCTAAAATAGAGATTCGTAAAAGCAAATTTATTTGCACATAAAGGATTTAATATGAGCAACGACAAAACAAGCGAAATTGAGTTTGGTTCAGGCGACGTACTACCGCTACTACCTCTGCGCGATATTGTTGTCTTCCCACATATGATCGTGCCACTTTTTGTGGGACGTGAGAAATCAATCGCAGCACTTGAAGAGGTCATGAACAATGATCGTCAGGTTCTGCTTTTCACCCAAAAGAACGCAAGTGATGATGATCCATCACCTGAGTCTCTTTATGAAGTCGGTACTGTTGCATCAGTGCTGCAACTGCTTAAGTTGCCGGATGGAACAGTAAAAGTGCTCGTAGAAGGTGTTTCGCGTGCAAGAGTACGTAAATTTACGGCTCGCACTGAGTACTTTGAAGCAGTTGCTGATATCATTGAAGATAGCGATGATGATCCTGTCGAAATTGAAGCTTTGGCACGTTCCGTTGTAGCTGACTTTGAAAACTACGTTAAGCTGAACAAGAAAGTATCACCTGAAGTGGTAACTTCGGTGACGCAAATCGATGAATATTCGAAGCTTGCTGATACAATTGCGTCCCATTTGGCTGTTAAAATTGCTGAAAAACAGGATATCCTTGGGATTTTCAGCGTGCGTGAGCGTCTTGAGCATGTGATCGGCATGATGGAGAGCGAAATTTCAGTTCTTCAAGTGGAAAAGCGTATCCGTGGTCGTGTGAAACGTCAGATGGAGAAAACGCAGCGCGAGTATTATTTGAATGAGCAAATGAAAGCCATTCAAAAAGAACTAGGCGAGGGTGAAGATGGTAAGGACGAACTCCAGGAACTTGAAGACCGCATTAACAAAACCAAATTCTCCAAAGAAGCCAAAGAAAAGGCGCAGGCTGAATTTAAAAAACTAAAACAAATGAGCCCAATGTCTGCAGAGGCAACGGTGGTTCGTAATTATCTTGACTGGTTGCTTGGCATCCCGTGGGGCAAACGTTCTGCAATCAAAACTGACTTGCACAAGGCAGAAGAAATTCTTGATACAGATCATTATGGCTTGGACAAAGTAAAAGAGCGCATCATTGAATATCTTGCTGTGCAAACGCGTGCGAAGAAACTTAAGGGTCCAATTCTGTGTCTTGTTGGTCCTCCAGGTGTTGGTAAAACCTCTCTGGGCAAGTCTATCGCGAAATCTACAGGCCGTGAATACATTCGCATGGCGCTGGGTGGTGTTCGTGATGAATCAGAGATACGCGGTCACCGTCGTACCTACATCGGCTCCATGCCTGGTAAAATAATTCAATCCATGAAGAAAGCCAAGAAGGCAAATCCGCTCTTCTTGCTTGATGAAATTGATAAAATGGGTATGGATTTCCGCGGTGATCCGTCATCAGCATTGCTTGAGGTCTTGGATCCTGAGCAAAACAGCACATTTGCAGACCATTATCTCGAAGTTGATTATGACCTCTCTAATGTGATGTTTGTGACGACTGCCAATACGCTTAACATTCCAGGTCCGCTCATGGACAGAATGGAAATCATTCGCATTGCGGGTTACACAGAAGATGAAAAGCTTGAGATTGCAAAGCGTCACTTGTTGCCAAAATCAATCAAAGACCATGCACTTCAACCCAAAGAGTTTTCTGTAAACGACGATGCTGTACGTGCCGTCATTCAAACTTATACGCGGGAAGCTGGCGTTCGTAATCTTGAACGCGAACTCTCAAAGCTTGCGCGTAAAGCAGTGACTGAAATCATGAAGGGCAACAAGAAAAGCATTAAGGTTACACCAAAGAACCTTGATGAATACCTTGGCGTTCCTAAGTTCCGTCATGGCGAAGCAGAAAAAGAAGATCAGGTCGGCGTCGTTACAGGACTTGCCTGGACGGAAGTCGGCGGCGAGCTTCTAACTATTGAAGGCGTCTCCATGCCTGGTCGTGGCAAGATGACCGTTACGGGTAATCTAAAGGATGTGATGAAAGAATCCATTTCTGCAGCCGCATCTTATGTGCGTTCGCGTGCGGTCGACTTTGGCATTAAGCCACCAACCTTTGATCAGGTGGATATCCACGTTCACGTGCCAGAGGGTGCTACCCCAAAAGACGGGCCATCTGCTGGTGTTGGGATGACAACCTCCATTGTTTCCATCATGACTGGCATTCCGATTAGAGCCAATGTTGCTATGACAGGTGAGATTACACTACGTGGTCGCGTGCTTCCAATTGGTGGCTTGAAAGAGAAACTCTTAGCAGCTCTACGCGGTGGCATTACTAAGGTGCTTATCCCGGAAGAAAATGCCAAGGATTTGGCTGATATTCCTGACAATGTTAAAAACGAGATGGAAATTGTTCCCGTCTCACGCATTGATGAAGTCCTTGAGCATGCACTGGTATCACAACCTGTTGCCATTGAATGGACGTTGGAAGATGCAGAGCGTGCAAGACGTGAAATGCTTGCGCCGCAAGCTGGCGAAAGCAGTGGTATTGCTCACTAAAACAGTGTCGAAGTAACGTTAGGTAAAGGCTCGAAGCGATTCGAGCCTTTTTTCGTTCTTTATTGGTTCTTTGTCGTTTTCATACTCCGAAATCTAGCAAAATGAAGAAAAAAAGCTTCAAAACCCCTGATTTCAGCCGTTTTGAGCCGATTTTAGTTGTCTAAACGCCTTAAAAATCGGACACTGTCTCCAGTTACTGAGTCGTTTTATATTTAATCATGGAAGGGATAACATCATGAACAAGAACGAACTTATCGCGGCGGTTGCGGAAAAGTGTGAAATGAACAAAGCTCAAGCTGGGGATGCTGTTGAAGCAGTATTGGGTTCTGTACAAGAATCACTTTGCTCAGGCAACGAAGTACGTCTTTTGGGCTTTGGAAACTTTTCTGTTTCAGACCGTAAGGCAACAACTGCTCGCAATCCACGTACAGGCGAAACTGTACAGGTTGCTGCTTCAAAGGCGCCAAAGTTCAAAGCGGGTAAAGCACTTAAAGACGCTGTAAACGGCAGATAATATTTCTAGCCATCAAGTTTTTAAAGCCCGCTTCTAGCGGGCTTTTTTATGGCATAATCGAACTCATAGCCACTTGACCAATTTAAAGGTTGAAAGCAGACTTCAATTTCAAGTTTTGAGGCTGGTGTATGAGCAAGAATAATTTCACCCAAGAAGAATATCAGCAAAGAATTCTAAAGACACGCCAGGCCATGGAAAAGGCTAAGCTTGATTTGCTCGTTGTTTCCGACCCCTCAAACATGTGTTGGTTAACTGGTTATGATGGCTGGTCGTTTTATACGCACCAAGCCGTTATTCTGAGGTTAGAAGGCGATCCGATTTGGTGGGGACGGGGGATGGATGCGCTTGGGGCTAAGCTTACTGTCTTTATGCAAGAAGATAATATTTTTGGATATGACGATCTCTACGTCCAAAACCCTGATCAACATCCAATGGAGACACTGGCCAATCTGATAAAAGACTTGGGCAGGGAAAAAGCTCACATCGGCCTAGAGATGGATAATTACTATTTTTCTGCTGCCGCCTATCAATCGCTAATGAAAAATCTGCCTAACGCTAATTTTAAGGATGCAACCGGACTGGTGAACTGGCAAAGGGCAATCAAGAGTACAACTGAGATTGAATACATGCGCCGCGCTGCGCGTATCGTTGAAGCAATGCACAAGATGATTGTTGAACGTGCTGAACCTGGATTGCGCAAAAACGATCTGGTTGCAGATATTTATCATCAGGCAATTACAGGTGCCAATGGTCATTGGGGTGATTATCCGGCAATTGTGCCCATGGCGCCTTCAGGCATGGATGCAACAGCACCGCACTTAACTTGGGATGATACTCCTTTGAAACAAGGCGAGTGTACCTTCTTTGAAATAGCAGGGGCACACAAGCGGTATCAATGCCCGCAATCGCGAACGCTATACTTGGGAAAGCCGCCACAAAAATACATCGATGCAGAAAAGGCAGTTTTGGAAGCTGTTGATGCAGGACTGGAAATGGCAAAACCAGGCAACAAGTGCGAAGATATCGCAAACGCTTTTAATCAAAAACTGAATCAACTTGGCTTTGAAAAAGACAGCCGCTGCGGATATGCTATCGGTATTTCTTATCCGCCAGATTGGGGCGAGCGCACGATGTCATTCAGGCGAGGGGACAAGTCAGTTCTGAAACCAGGAATGACATTCCACTTCATGCCTGCATTGTGGCTGGATGATGGTGGGTTAGAACTAACCGAGCCAATACTGATTACAGAAAATGGTTGTGAGTGTTTATGTAATACGCCGCGAAAGATGACGGTAAAATCTTAGATCCTTAAACGGCCTTAATGGCAGGGGCTTCATACCCTTCAAGCAAATGCAATCCAAGTAATTCGTCAATGCGAGAGTTGC
>CALAIO010000063.1 GCA_937923355.1 uncultured Rhizobiaceae group bacterium
GAAAGAGAATACGCGGAAGAGAGAAACAATGAGCAAAAAACCAAACACACGCGACTGGCTTGATCTGGCATCAAAAGAAATGCGTGGCGGAAATCCGGATGATCTAACCTGGAATACGCCAGAGGGCATTCCAGTCAAACCTCTCTATACCCAAGAAGATATGGACAACGTGAAACATCTGGGCACCCTGCCCGGTTTTGAACCTTTCTTGCGCGGCCCAAAAGCTACCATGTATGCAGGCCGCCCATGGACCATCCGCCAATATGCAGGGTTTTCGACAGCGGAAGAATCCAATGCGTTTTATCGCAAGAACCTCGCCGCGGGTCAAAAAGGCCTGTCCGTTGCCTTTGATCTTGCAACACACCGTGGTTATGATTCTGATCACCCACGCGTCATCGGCGATGTGGGCAAGGCTGGCGTTGCAATTGATTCCGTTGAAGACATGAAAATTCTATTCGATGGCATTCCGCTTGATCAAATGTCCGTCTCCATGACGATGAATGGCGCAGTTATTCCGATCCTTGCAAGCTTTATTGTGGCGGGTGAAGAACAAGGCGTTTCGCGCGACAAGCTTTCAGGCACCATCCAGAACGATATCCTGAAAGAGTTCATGGTGCGCAATACCTATATTTACCCGCCAGAGCCTTCCATGCGCATCGTGGCCGATATCATCGAATATACCTCAAACGAAATGCCGAAGTATAATTCGATTTCCATCTCCGGTTATCACATGCAGGAGGCGGGCGCGAACCTTGTGCAAGAGCTTGCCTATACGCTGGCAGACGGACGCGAATATGTGCGGGCAGCACTTTCCAAGGGCATGGACGTGGATGCTTTTGCTGGTCGCTTATCTTTCTTCTTCTGCATCGGCATGAACTTTTTCATGGAAGCCGCAAAACTTCGTGCAGCGCGTTTGCTCTGGTCGAAGATGATGTCAGAGTTCCAGCCAAAAAACCCAAAGAGCCTCATGCTTCGTACGCACTGCCAAACATCTGGCGTTTCCCTTCAAGAACAAGACCCATACAACAACGTGGTGCGTACAGCCTTTGAAGCCATGTCTGCAGTGCTAGGTGGCACGCAGTCGCTGCATACAAATTCCTTTGATGAAGCAATTGCGCTACCAACAGAAACCTCTGCCCGCATCGCACGGAATACGCAGCTGATCCTGCAACATGAAACTGGCGTTACCAATGTCGTCGATCCACTGGCTGGCTCATATTACGTCGAGAGCTTAACGCAAAATCTGGTAGATGAAGCCTGGAAGCTGATTGAAGAAGTTGAAGCCGCTGGCGGCATGACCAAGGCAGTTGAAGCAGGACTTCCCAAGGCACGCATTGAAGAATCTTCCGCCGCCAAACAGGCACGCATCGACCGTGGCGAAGAAGTGATTGTCGGCGTCAATAAATACAAACTCGACCAACAAGACGACATCGACATTCTTGAAATTGACAATACAAAAGTGCGCAAGGCGCAAATCGCAAGACTGGAGCGCACACGCAAAAACCGTGATCAATCAACATGTGATGCAGCACTGGCAAAGCTTACCGAAGTCGCTAAAACTGGCGAAGGCAACATCTTGGAAGCTGCCGTGGAAGCCGCAAGACAACGCGCAACCGTGGGCGAAATCTCAGATGCCATGGAGAGCGCATGGGGTCGCCATGAGGCAGAAGTCAAAACGATCTCAGATGTTTATGGCGCAGGCTTTGAGGGCAATGAGATTTACGAAAAACTGCAATCAGACATATCATCCATGCAAATAACCCTTGGCCGCAAGCCTCGCATCATGGTTGTGAAAATGGGACAAGACGGACACGACCGCGGTGCGAAAGTCATTGCAACCGCCTTTGAAGATATCGGCTTTGATGTCGTCGTAGGCCCGCTGTTCCAAACCCCAGATGAAGCCGCAGACATGGCGGTCAGTGAAGACGTGGATGTAGTCGGTATTTCCTCACACGCCGCAGGCCACAAAACCCTTGCGCCTATGTTACTCGAAGAACTCGCCAAACGAAACGCAGCCGACAAAATTGTCATCTGCGGCGGCGTCATTCCGGCACAGGATTACGCATTTTTGAAGGATGCTGGCGTGACGGAGATTTATGGTCCTGGTACAAATATTCTGGAATCCGCGGGCAGTTTGCTTGGTCATATCAAAGAGAAGTTCAGAGGTAAGAACTACGCGGCTGAGTGAAAATTCTATTTTTTGATTAAACAAATATGGCATCATAGTATTTTAATTGATGTGCATCAAAAACCGTTTAATATTTAAATATGAAGTTTATTCTATACATATTTGCTACAATACTACTTATAATTTCAATATTAGTAAGTTTTAGTTTGCTTTATGGAAGTGCCATTTCAAGAGCCATGTGCAAAGGCAATGCTCCATATTGCACTGATAATCGTAGTGATTTTATAGCTTCAATAGAGGCGTTTTATAATCTTGGTGGCGCTGTAGTTGGAGCTTCTTTACTTTTGGCTATTGCATGCTTGATTTTTGCTCGCAAGGCATCTTCATCCAGTAAGCATAAAAGCTAACATCTACTTTCACCCAACCAACCCAGCAAACTCAGTCACCACCCGTTCATAAATCTCACGCTTGAACTCCACAATCAGCCCTGGCATTTCGTCGAGGCTCTTCCATTCCCATTTGTCAAATTCCTGCTCTGAACCGTCAGGTGGATGGGTGATGTTGATTTCGTCTTCTTGCCCTTCAAAACGGAAGGCGAACCATTTTTGGGTTTGGCCTCGGTATTTTCCGCGCAGACCAATACCAATAAGCGCATCGGGTAAATCATAATTAAGCCATTCGTCAATTTCACCAATGATACTTGCAGAGGTAACGCCCGTTTCTTCCCAAAGCTCGCGCTTCGCGGCGACCAGCGGGCCTTCGCCCTTGTCGATACCGCCTTGAGGCATTTGCCAGCGAAAGGCGTCTTTGCCGAAAGTTTCTGTATTGGGCATGCGTCGCCCTGCCCAGACCTTGCCTCTCGCGTTTAATAAAACAATGCCGACACAAGGGCGATATG
>CALAIO010000064.1 GCA_937923355.1 uncultured Rhizobiaceae group bacterium
GCGAATAAACAGGATTTGGAAGACAGCATAGCAACGCTTGAA
The DNA here is from genome assembly GCA_937923355.1 of uncultured Rhizobiaceae group bacterium. Next base: position 43 of record CALAIO010000064.1, read on the forward strand.
TCATCTCTAAATTCTACCGAGAGCGAGCGTTCTCGTCTTGAGACTTTGTTAGCGCAGGGTAATACGAATACCGCAGAAACAGACGCAAAAATTGGTGCGCTTTCCACACAGATTGACGAAGAAAAGCAATTGAGCAAACGTGCCTTGAGCCAGGTTGAGTTGCTCAATCAGCAAATCTCTGCATTACGCCGACAGATCGCAGCGCTTGAAGACGCGCTTGATGCGTCCGAACAGCAGGATAGGGAAAGTCAGACTAAAATTGCTGATCTTGGCAAGCGTTTGAATGTTGCACTGGCTCAACGTGTGCAGGAATTAAACCGCTATCGCTCAGACTTCTTTGGTCGCTTGCGTGAAATTCTGGGCGGTCGTTCTGACATTCGGATTGTGGGTGACCGTTTTGTATTTCCTTCCGAAGTATTGTTTACGTCAGGTGCAGCAGAGCTCAATGCAGGTGGGCAGGCCGAAATGTTGAAGGTCGCTCAGGCGCTTATTCAGATCGGTTCGGAAATTCCTGATGATATTAATTGGGTTTTACGCGTTGATGGTCATACAGATAACGTGCCTTTAGCTGGAACAGGGCGCATTCGCGATAACTGGGAATTATCCTCAAGCCGTGCCACTTCTGTGGTACGTTTCTTTATATCGCAAGGCATTCCCGCAAATAGGCTGGTTGCGGCAGGCTTTGGGGAGTTTCAACCTTTAAACAATGAAGACAGCAATGAAGCACGCGCGCAAAACCGAAGAATTGAGCTTAAGCTGACAGAACGCTAATGGAGAGATAAATGGCTGAGGTTGCAGATGTCATTATTGTAGGCGGTGGCCTCTCAGGGCTTGTTGCTGCACATGAATTAACAACCCGTGGCAAGCGTGTATTTATTCTCGATCAGGAAGCAGAAAATTCTCTGGGTGGTCAGGCCTTCTGGTCGCTTGGTGGGCTTTGCATGATTGATACGCCTGAACAAAGACGTATGCGCATCAAAGACAGTCATGCGCTTGCCCTGCAAGACTGGATGGGGTCTGCACAATTTGATCGCGAAGAAGATCACTGGCCGCGAAAGTGGGCGGAAAACTATCTGGAATTTGCAAGCGGAGAAATGCGTTCATACTTGTATGATTTGGGCATGCGCTGGTTTCCGGTTGTTGGGTGGGCTGAGCGTGGCGGTTCTTTTGCCGATGGACACGGCAACTCTGTTCCGCGCTTTCATATTACATGGGGTACGGGCGAGGGGATTATTGAGCCCTTTGTTTTACGGGCGCAGGAAGCTGCTAAAAATGGTTTGCTAGAATTCAAGTTTCGTCATCAGGTTTCAAAGCTGACCACCAAAAACGGTATTGTAACGGGTGTGAGTGGTGAAATACTTGAACCCACTGCCGTCAAGCGAGGCGAACAAAGCTCCCGCGAAGTGGTGGGTGATTTTGAGTACTACGCGCAGTCGGTGATTGTTTCTTCTGGTGGTATTGGCGGTAATTTTGATCTGGTGAAAAAGAACTGGCCAACCAAGCGCTTAGGAAAAGCACCGCAAAACATGGTGGCAGGTGTGCCGCATCATGTGGACGGCAAGATGATTGGCATCGCCAAGAAGGCTGGTGCTAATGCCATCAATGAAGACCGCATGTGGCATTATACGGAAGGGGTTAAAAACTTCGATCCGATTTGGCCTTCACACGGGATCAGAATTCTGCCGGGGCCATCGTCCATGTGGTTTGATGCGGAAGGCAACCGCATGCCAGCGCCATGTCTACCGGGTTTTGATACGCTTGGTACATTAAAGCATATCTTGTCGACGGGTTATGATTATTCGTGGTTCGTGCTAACGCAAAAAATCATCGAGAAAGAATTTGCGCTTTCAGGCTCGGAGCAAAACCCAGATTTGACGTCAAAGAAATGGCTGGAAGTGCTTAAGGCACGTCTTGGCAAAGGCGCTACACCCAATGTTGAAGCCTTCAAGCAAAAGGGTGAGGACTTTGTGGTGCGGGACGGCCTCGAAAGTTTAGTTGCGGGCATGAACCAGATTACCGGTGGTGGTTTGGTTACTTATGAAAAGCTGAAAACCCAAATTGAGGCGCGTGACCGTGAAGTGGAAAACAAGTTCTCCAAAGATGCACAGATCATGGCGATAAATTCTGCAAGGAATTATCTGGGCGACAAACTCATCCGCACTGCCAAACCGCACAAGATTTTGGACCCGTCCTCAGGCCCACTCATCGCAGTGCGCCTCAACATCGTAACGCGCAAATCTCTGGGCGGGTTGCAGACCAATCTCGATAGTCAAATCTTAAATATAAAAGGTGAGGCCATTGAAGGCCTGTATGCGGCAGGTGAAGCAGCAGGCTTTGGCGGCGGTGGATACCACGGCTATAATTCGCTTGAGGGTACGTTTCTTGGTGGGTGTATTTTCTCAGGACGCAAAGCAGGTTTGATAGCGGGGTAAGCTTTTGGATTTTTCAATTTTATTTGCAGAATTAACGCCTGTGCCGTCTCATGCACTTCTTGCGTTGGCTGCAATCGTTATGGGTGGCATTCAACTCATCATGCCCAAAGGCACAAGATTGCATCGTTATATTGGCTATGTTTGGGTCTTGATGATGTTATATGTCAGCATCAGCGCTTTATTTATTCATGATCTAAGAATGATTGGGCCTTTTAGTCCAATACATATTTTGTCATTTGTAGTGTTGTTTAGTTTATGGAGCGCTATCAGAGCTGTTAGGCGCGGAGATATAAAATCGCACGAAAGAACAATGAAGAATCTCTATTTTCTTGCGCTTATTATCACAGGTGGTTTTACGCTATTGCCTGGTCGTGTGATGAATACGGTTTTTTTCGGCAGCTAATTCATTTAATACACTTAATCTATATGAGAAAAACTCTTACGTTTAGGTCATTTGCATTTGCTTTTGGTTGTAAACTATAATGATTAAAGCTGTAGTGGGGGATTATTATCTGACACACAGTAGATGACCGATTATCTTGCCCCGATAATCGGTCATTTTTATTTGCATGTTATTCAAGGTTTTCACGTAATTTGCTCAATACATTCAGCATGACCGTAATATCTTCATCTGATATTGTTTCAGCTGCTGCAACGGGTATTTTTAAAGCACCTTCTAAAACTTTCTCTCGTAATTTCCAGCCAGTTTCAGTTAAGAAGACTTGTTTTCTACGCGAGGTTGAGTTTGCAGAGTCTCTGACTAATAGCCCCTCCCGGCTCATTTTTTGAATAAGTTGTGAAGTGACACTTGGAGACATAAAAGCCAAAGTTGATATTTCAGTTTGTGAAATTCCATCAGGTGTCCATGGAAGTCTTAGGATATGAAAATGTGCTACGGGTACTTTGGATTTTCCAAGGTAAGTAATAAGAGCATTTTCGAATGCTCTAAATGTACCTCTTATTTCATAGCCTATATTCTCTCGTTGGTTCTTTGAAAAAGGCATTGGGGCTTGCTCATATTAAAATTAGTATAATTATTTTATGGGGTCATCATTTAGTCTTGTGTTATATTTTTCTGATTATGAGGATTAAAAAATGTTTTTTAATCAACAATGTGTTGTGCAACACATTGTTGATGTTGTACAACATATTCGGGGTTTTAGACTTCTAGAATTCCATAAATATTGTTTTAGGACAACATTTAGTTCCTGGCCGGGTATTGAAATATGGGGCTTTACTATTTCAATTGCTATACGCTTTTATATTAAGCGTTGGTCAGGAACCTTTAATTTTCCCCGAATTGTAATTTAGCCAATCCCGCATAAACACCTTTTTTCTTTATAAGTGATTTATGTGTGCCTTCTTCGATGACCTTGCCTTCATCCATCACCAGAATACGATCAGCTTTTAAAACGGTCGCGAGGCGATGTGCTATAATTAGGGTTGTACGGCCTTGCATCAGGTTTTCAAGCGCATCTTGCACAAGTTTTTCGCTCTCTGCATCGAGCGCGCTTGTGGCTTCGTCTAGCAATAAAACGGGCGCATCTTTGAGGATTGCTCTAGCGATTGCCAAGCGTTGTCTTTGGCCGCCGGAAAGGGTCACACCGCGTTCGCCCAAAATGGTTTCATACCCTTCAGGCATTTTCTCGATGAACTCATGGGCGTTGGCAGCTTTTGCAGCAGCGATTACATTATCTCTTGTTGCTGTTGGTTTACCATATGAAATATTATCCGCAGCACTGGATGCAAAGATCATCGTGTCTTGGGGAACCAATGCAATCTGAGATCTGAAATCATCTTCTGCAAGTTCTTTGATGTCGGTATCGTCAAGTTTAATAGTACCTGTTGCAGGGTCATAAAATCGTAAGAGCAAGGCAAAGAGCGTGCTTTTTCCTGCACCGGATGGACCAACAATGGCAACGGTTTCGCCAGGGTTTATGCTCATCGACAAGCCTTCCAGCGTTGGCTGGTCTGGCCGTGTCGGATAATTAAATGATACGTTTTCAAACGTAATCTCACCTCTTGCAGGTTTAACTAATGTTACTGGATTTTTGGGTGTTGTTATTGCTGATTTAGTTCCCAGTAACTCAATCAAGCGTTCTGCAGAACCTGCTGCCTGTGAGAGTTCTCCCCAAACTTCCGAGAGCGCCCCCATCGCGCCACCTGCAAAAACTGCATACAGCAGAAATTGCCCTAATGTGCCGCCTGTCATTGTGCCTGCCAGAACATCGTTAGCGCCGATCCAAAGAACTGCAACAATGCTTGCGAAAATCAGAAAGATGGCAAAGCCTGTTAGCAAGGAGCGTGTTAAAATGGCCTTGCGTGCTGCATCAAAGGCAAAATCAACAGCGCCTGAAAATCTACCACGCACATGATTGCCGTTCGTGAAAGCCTGCATGGTGCGAACAGCGGTGATGGATTCTGAGGCATATGCCGTAGCATCCGCCAATGTGTCCTGGGCTGCCCTTGAGCGTGCGCGAACTTTGCGACCAAACCCGACAATAGGTAAAACGATTAAAGGAATAGCTGCGATCACGATAAGCGAAAGACGAGGTGAGGTAATTACCATCATAGCCAATGCGCCGATGCCTAAAATAACATTTCGTAACGCAAGCGAAGCAGTTGCGCCGACGGCAGACTTTATTTGTGTCGTGTCAGCGGTCAGCCGTGAAACGATTTCGCCAGAGTGAGACTTATCGAAAAACTCAGGACTTAGGCGTGTGACGTTAGCAAAAACATCATTTCGAAGGTCAGCAACAATGCGTTCGCCAATCCAGATAACGAAATAATAACGGCATGAGCTTGCAATCGCCAAAACTGCGGCGATGAGAATAAGTACTGTAAAATAATTATTTACAAGTGCCGGATCGCTATCGGAAAACCCGTTGTCGATGACACGTCTTACAGCTATGGGAAGCGTTAGTGTTGTAATCGCTGCCAGAAGCAAAAAGAAAATAGCTAGTGCTACCTGAATTTTGTATTTTACGATGTAGGGAAAAAGCTTTGCCAAAGGGCGTAATGACGTACTTTTAACGTTCTTTTGAGATTCTATTGTCATTGAGCCTAAACTGCACTTGTCTCTTTATCTATTTTGATGTAAGCCAACGCCAACGAAAGCCATGAGCTACTGGAATGGTCACTCAAGGGTTATTCATTGTCAGACAATAAAATTCAAGTTTAGATTGGCAAATTGGCGTAAATAACGCACTGCCGACCGTAAAATACAGGACGAGATAGCATGAAAAAAGATGTTCATCCGGATTATCACACCATTAAAGTCGTTATGACTGATGGCACAGAATTCGAAACACGCACAACTTGGGGTGCAGCAGGCGATACAATGAACCTTGATATCGACCCAACGTCTCATCCAGCTTGGACTGGCGGCAACCAACAGTTGATGGACCGCGGTGGTCGTGTTGCACGCTTTAAGAAAAAATATGAAGGCCTTGGTATCTAATTTCCAAGTTCCCTCTTGTCATTTAAAACCCAGCCTTAGCGCTGGGTTTTTTGTTTTGAATTGATATTCAAGATATCCTTGTAATAAGAAAACTCAATACTTACCTTAGGTTAAGTGGTAAGTGAGGGCTCGAGCCTCTTTGTTTTGTATTCAGCCAGGAGATCATAACGGTGAAATTTACGTCCTTGACTGATGAGGCTTATATTGCCCTAACCGGATTATCCGATTACGCGCATGACATGATCAATCCAACTCTTCGTTTGGGAGTAACTGGATTATCTCGCGCAGGGAAGACCGTTTTCATTACATCGCTGGTCAATAACCTTTTGAATGGCGGCAAACTTCCGATGTTTGTTCCTCATGCAAACAAGCGGATTAAACGTGCATATCTTCAACCGCAACCAGATGATGATGTCCCAAGGTTTGCTTATGAAAAACACTTGCAGGATCTAATGGCTGGTAAAGAACGTCATTGGCCAAGTTCTACCAGTCGAATTTCACAATTGCGTTTGACGTTGGAGTATGAACCTGAGGGTTTTTTTGCACGTAATATGACAAGTGGAATATTCAATATTGATATCGTGGATTATCCGGGTGAATGGTTGCTTGATTTGCCTTTGCTTGATTTGACTTATGATGAATGGTCAAGACAAGCGCTTGATGCTGCGCAAAAAAAGCCGCGAGACAAGATTGCCGAACCTTGGTTAAAACACCTTGCAACGCTTGATCCACAAGCTGGCGAAGACGAATTACAGGTTCAGGAAGCAACGGAACTTTTTACGCAGTATTTAATCAATTGTCGTGCGGATGAATATGCGCTTTCCACTGTGCCGCCCGGGCGGTTTATTATGCCGGGCGATTTGGCTGGATCACCATTGATAACCTTTGCGCCGCTTGATGTTTCAACACCTGCCAAACGCGGGTCGCTTCATGCCATGATGGAACGCCGTTACAATTCGTATGTGAGCAAAGTTGTGAAGCCTTTTTTCATTGATCATTTTTCAAGACTTGATCGACAGATTGTTTTGGTTGATGCGCTGTCAGCCTTGAACGCCGGTGCGAATGCAGTGTCAGATTTAAAACTTGCCTTGGGCGATATTTTAAAATGTTTTAGACCCGGAAATACAACGTTCATTAATGCAATTTTGGGAAAGAAAATAGACCGCATTTTGTTTGCGGCAACCAAGGCAGATCATTTGCACCATAGTAGTCATGATCGCTTGGAAAATATTTTGCGTTATCTGGTTGAAGATACGATGCAACGGTCGAATGCGCTTGGTGCGGAATATGATGTGGTAGCGTTTGCCGCGATAAGAGCAACGCGAGAGCAGACTATCAAACATGAAGGTGAAGAGCTTCCTGCCATTATTGGTGTGCCTGAAGAGGGACAAAAAATGGATGGTGAAGTTTATGACGGTAATGAAGAGATTGCCTTGTTCCCTGGCGATCTTCCCGAAAATCCAAAAACAGTTTTTGAAAGTGACAATCCTGACTTGGAAAACCAAGAAAATGGTTTTATGAGATTTCGACCACCTTTGACTGGAAAACAATCTTCCTCCATTCACGAAGTTGGTTTCCCACATATTCGCTTGGATAAGGCGCTTAACTTTTTATTGGGAGATCGTCTTCAATGAGCCGTAAACCCAAAGCTATTAGGCTTGCAAAACCAGATGAAGTTGATGCTGAAACAGATTTAAATAAGCATGCCACAGCATTAAAGGAAAAAGCTTCTCGCCGAAGGTCAACAAAGGCAAAGCAACCGCCAAAGAAGAAAACTGCTGATCGAAGCCCAAAAGTCTTGCCTGCGCCAAAACTGGACGAGGCGAACTATGACCCATTTGATCAAGAACCTTTTGTCAAAGATAGTGAACAGCCAGTTGTGCGTACGCATCTTCCGGATGTCACAAAGGGTTTCAAATGGGGCAAGGTTCTTCTGACGGTTTTTGGTCTGTTACTTTCTGCTGGGTTTTCCCTTTGGGTTATTGACCTGATTGAAGAATTGTTTGCTAGAAATACAATTTTAGGTTGGGTTTCGCTTGGTCTGGTAGGATTATTCGTCATTGCACTACTGGTGCTTTTATTACGTGAATTTTTATCTATTAGAAAATTGAAAAAACTTGGTGATTTGCGACAGGACGGAGAGCAAGTCCTGCTTTCAAATGCCAAGGCGCAACCCGTTATCAATAGGTTGCATGCGCTTTATGCACCCCGTGCTGACATGCAATGGTATCTTGAACAACTGGATGCCAATCGTGATGAAATCATGGATGAGCCAGATAAAATTTTGATTGCAGAAAAAACCTTGCTTGCGCCATTGGATGCAGAAGCAAAGCAAATAATTGCCAGTGCCGCAAAACGTATTTCCGTAATTACTGCACTTAATCCATCTGCTGTACTTGATGTGCTTTTCGTGGGGTATCAGGTCTTGCAGATGTTGCGAAAATTAATGGCACTTTATGGGGGCAGGCCTGCATTTTTCGCTGCGATGAAACTGGTGCGCATGGTTGCAACACATCTTGCCGTAACAGGGGGGCTGGCTATTTCAGATACCATTCTTCAACAAGTTCTTGGCAAAGGCCTTGCGGGAACCTTGTCGCGCAAATTGGGTGAGGGAACTGTAAACGGTATTATGGCAACACGCATTGGTATTGCAGCTATAGATTTGTGCAGGCCACTGCCGTTTAATGCGTGCGAGCGGCCTGGGCTGAAAAGTTTTATTTCAGAACTGGTCGGCGGAAAACTCGGTTAAGAGACTTGTGCCAGATCTTATTGCTTGGTCGCACCAAAGGCTGTTGAGAGCAGATCAATTTGCTGGCTTACTGCGTTGGTGTGCTGAACTTCCTGTGTTTGTGCAGTGTGACCATAAAGTTCTGCATCCAGAGTGATGACGCGATTTTGCAGGGCAAGGGAGCGTGTTACAAGCTCGATAAATTCGACCGGAAGATCATGCCATGCAGGATTGTCTGAACTATCGTTTGTTTCTTCAAGTCTGATTTTCTTTTTCTCTTCCAGAATTTGCTCTCTGGACATTTCACCTTCATTGACGGCGCGTTGTAGCAAGAGCCATGAAGCAAGTTGCATCAAACGGGTTGTGAGACGCATGGATTCTGAACCGTATAACATGGCAGAAGCGCGCGGCAGACCTTTGGCATTATCGCGGCCTTGGCCATCCAAATAAGCGGCACTTTCCTCAACCAAAGACATTCCGTCTTGAAATAATTTCTTGAATTTGTCCGAATGAGCGAACTTTTCGGCTAGATTTACAGTATTCGACACGCAACAACCCCTGCTGTATTTTACTAAAATTTAACTTAATCCATAAAGGTTTTGCCGTAAAGCGGGCCATTTCGAACTAGGTTAATATCAACAGGGAGCAATAAACATGCCAGTTTAACGCAGAAAAACCTTGATTTTTGGCAAAAAAAAGAGCCGTAAAAAAACGGCTCTGAAAAGTTAACAGGGAGGCATCAGATTAGATTAATAAATCCTATCTGAGCACCAGAAAAACTCTGGTAAGATATTAATGCCTTATAAAGCTTAACATCGGGTTAACAGAGCTTAATGCTTTGTAATTATTATATTTTAAAGAATTTTGCTGCTGCTGCTATATGTTCGTTCTTTTCAATCTTGATTTGTTTTAACCGTTTTATTTCTGCTTCCAGCGCTTCAATTGTTTCGCCCACTTCCTCAATTGAAAGGTCTGATAAATCTTGTCCGATTGCATATTGCGCTATTCGCTTTGCTTTTTTTTCATCCTCATCCATTTTGGCACACTTTCTCGATTTCGATTGCAACCCCCGTGTGAAAAGAGTATAAGCGATTAACTTTCATGACAACCTAATCATTCTTCCCGAAAGGGAGCCACCCAAAACCCGGGCAGGCAAACAGGAAAAATGTATCTTGAGGAGATTTTAAAATGGCTACACCCCTAATGCCGAAAGCGACTGCTGTATGGCTTGTTGATAATACATCTTTGACCTTTGACCAGATTGCTACATTCTGTGCGCTTCACCCGCTTGAGGTAAAGGCGATTGCAGACGGCGAAAGCGCGCAGGGGATTAAGGGCATGGATCCGATTTCTGCAGGGCAGTTAAGCCGTGATGAATTGGAAGCTGCTCAAAAAGACCCGAACCACAAATTAAAGGTTGCGGTCTCCAAAGTGATTGTGCCGCCGCTAAAGAAAAAAGGCCCACGCTACACACCGTTGTCAAAGCGTCAGGATCGTCCAAATGCCATTCTTTGGCTTGTGCGTAGCCACCCGGAACTAAAAGACGCGCAGATCATTCGTCTTGTGGGCACAACGAAAACCACGATTGAAGCCATTAAAGAGCGCACGCATTGGAATTCTGCAAACTTGCAACCGATGGATCCGGTAACGCTTGGTCTATGTACGCAAATCGCACTGGATGCAGAAGTAACCAAAGCAGCAAAATGGGCACCAGCAAAACCTGAGCCAGTTGAAGGTGAAGGCGCGGATACAATCCAGCCAGCAGAAGAAACACAAAACTATACGCTCGACACAACACGTCCGAAACCTGTCGAAGAAGAAACCATCAGCGCAGACGATGTGTTTGCAAACTTTCAAAAGAAAAGTGATGGCGACGAAGGTTAAGGCTTTCTGTTTATAGTGATTTGAAAAGGGATGTACTTTTGTGCGTCCCTTTTTTTGTGTGTGAGTATGGGGAGTGGTTTTTAAAGTAGGAGTGGCGAGTATGTGCCAGAAGCAGGCAAATATGTTAAATTACCAAAGGTCTGTTTTGGTTCAAAAAGGTCATTAATTATATCTAGTTTAGAATCGATTTAAACTAAACTATTTGACTCCAGTTTAAACATGAGTATTTTAGTCAAGAATAAACCTTGTCATAATGACAATGGTATTTTTGGAGCTACTCATGAATACAATTCGCCCTATTAATTCTTCCAATGCTTTTTCTCAATTTGCCAGAATGGCAATTATGGGAGCTGCAATTAGTATCCTTTCAACCTCAACCACAGTGGCTGAAGAAAAATTATCGGCAAGCACGATAGCCTCAATGCTTGGTAAAGGTGGTTATGTAATCTATGTGCGCCACACATCCACTGAAAAAGATTATGCAGATCAAGTAACTGCTGAGATAGGAAACTGCTCTACACAGCGAACATTGAGCGAAAAAGGCTGGAATGAAGCAGCATTGATTGGGTCTTCATTTTCAATTCTCAATATTCCTGTAGGAGCACTTTATTCAAGTGAATATTGTCGAGCTTGGAAAACGGCGCGTATTGCTTTTGGAACACCCATTAAAAAATCGGGCCTTAACTTTGAACCAGCAGAAGACTTTACCGATGAGCAAGTTGCAACCATGAGCGCAGCAGTAACGCCAATGCTATCCACGCCTCCTGCAAACGGTTCTAATACAGTGATCGTTGGGCATGATGATCCATTCGAAGCTGCAACTGGCATCTACCCTGAACCACAAGGTGTTGTTTATGTCGTAAAACCTGAAAGTAACGGCAAGTTTGCAATCATAGGCTCAATCACGCCAACTGAGTGGCCATCAATTCTTTCAGCAATGAGTAATTGATCACAACCATTTAATATTGGAGGCAAACATGGCTTTCCCGACAGAAGATTATCTAAAGCAACCTTGCGAGTATCTTGTTCTTGAAGGATATAGATTATGGAGTAAGGGCATCATAAAAAGAGACATCTCTTGCTTAAATGATACCTGGAACATGTTTGCTTCCCAACTTGGCTCACGAAGTGGCAGGCTTGCGCTTGATGCTCTCTCTAGTTTTATAAAGACACTGGGTCTTTGTTCTACTTACCCATTACAAAGCGGCCCTACTGGTTGTGATTTCGTATGTCGACATGAAGTTCTAATACTGGGATTGCTTGCAGGTATTCAGCACGATGATGAAACAACGGTTGTGCTTTGTTTAAGTGAGTTAACTTGCACAAATCGTAGTGCAGAAGTTTTGACGGCTGCAGAGATATTGGCCGTAACTTTGCGAAGTTTGGAAAAACCGCTAAGGCCGATACCAATAAAAGCTCTCAGAGCAATTTTAACGGATGGTGTATCAACTCAAACGCTTCAATAATTCGAAGTGATTTATAGATGCTAACCGTCAATTTCTTCTGGTGAGTATTAGTTTATGAATTTTAGGCCTTGCTGCCCTGAACTATATGTGTATACGTTATGTAATAACATTACGTTTTGACTTTAAATAAACGCCTTCTTTTATCAAACGCAGTTGCGATAAACGCTATTGGCAAACTTAAAACTTAAATAGGAAATACAATGACTCATAATCGAATTTTGAGAACAGCATTGCTATGTGCTGGTCTAACTATACCTACAACTTTTGCATTTGCTGCTGATTTGAATGATGCAGAAGTTCAAAAGACTCAAACTTACCCTTACATAGAAGGAGAACTGATTTGGGAACTTCAAGGTGATTTTACAACAGACTCCGATGACCGCGATGCCGAACTCAATGATATATTCGGATATCTTGAGGTCGCTGCATCAATTTATCTGAGTGATAAATTTCAAATAAATTTTGCTTTGATAGGCGAACCTGTACTTGATCCAGATCCGCGTGAAGATCGGTTCTTTGAAGACCATGGTCTATATCTCGAAGTTCTAAATGCGCAGTATAATTTTTCTGAAAATACGAACATCATTGCAGGTAAGTTCGGGCCAGGGTTTGGTACAGCATGGGATGTAACACCCGGGATTTATGGTGTAGATTTTGCTGAGGATTATGAACTGGCTGAATTCATAGGTGTTGGATTAAACCACACATTTGATGGCGGTAGTTTTGGCGAAGTAACCCTTGGCGCAAATATCTTTTTTGCGGATACGACCTTCTTGTCAGACTCAATCATCACAAGCCGGGGACAAACTGATGTCTTGGATGGCGGTGCTGGCAATACAGAAGAGTTGGATAACTTCTCAATTACCTTAGATGGTGCGGAACTGCCAACAATGCAAGGTTTCTCCTGGCATCTTGGTTATCGTCATCTATCTGCAGGTCTTGGCGATATAGATGATGAGCAAGGCTTTGTTGCGGGCTTCATTCAGGAGACTGACTTTGGCGATGAAAAATCTGCTGTGTTCAATTTAGAAGTTGCAACCTTTGAAAATTTCGGTGGCAGTGCAGATGATGTAAATTATCTAACAGCTGGTTTAACCTTGGCAGACGGCCCTTGGCATTTGGATCTTGCAGGAACGCTCCGTGATGTCGATGTTAATGGGGGGCCTGATAGTGATGACGTATTATTCCAAGCGTCAATTGGCTATACTGACCAACATGATATCGATTGGAATGTCGGCTATAAATATGCCGAAGAAGGTGGCGTAAAAAGCGATACATTCGGAATCTTCATTACGAAAGCGGTAGATTTTTCTACTAATTAAGTCACCAAACAATGGCAGCTTTGTTTTACTAAGCTGCCATTATCCAAGGTGAGAATGTAAGGTCCACCTCGGATCACAATCTGCCCTTCAGAACTATCTAGACCTCTCCATTTCCCAAAGACTGTCACCATAACCAAACCATTAAACCCTAATCATCCAGTGGCACAGTATAGTTAAGCCCTAGTCTCCCACCATCCGCATAGATTGTTTGGCCTGTTACATAACTTGCATCATCAGATGCGAGGAATGCAGCTATGCCCGCGATTTCTGAGGGGTCGCCAATTCTTCGCATCGGAGTTCTGGATAATACTTTTGCCTGGGCTTCGGGGTCGTTGGCGACGCTTTCCAGCATTTTGGTCATGATTGAGCCCGGGCCAATGGCGTTTACCCTAATGCCGTGTTTGGCAAGTGACAGAGATGCCACTTTGGTTAGCTGGCTCACGCCACCCTTGGAAATTGAATAGGGGACCTGATTGGCAATCGCGAAAACTGCATTTACCGATGACATGTTAATAATGCTGCCTGGTTCTCCGCCAGCTTCTACATGTTCCACCATATGTTTGGCTGCTGCTTGCGAACAAAGGAATGAGCCTTTGAGATTAACGGACATGACGTTGTCAAATTCCTCTTCCGTGATCTCAAGAAAATCGCCGCCAGATACGATGCCAGCGTTGTTGACCAGAACATCGATGCGGCCATATTCGTCAATTGCGCCTGCAATCAGATTATGCACATCGAGGCGCTCGGCCACATTACAATGGACATAGGAAACCGTGCCGATTTTGCGCAAGGCTTTTTCTGCTTTTTGGCCAGCCTTGTCGTCAATATCAGCGATGATGACCTTGGCTTTGTCACGCATAAACCTTTCGGCAATTGCATATCCTATGCCTTGTGAACCACCTGTGATGATTGCAACCTTGTTTTCCAGTGTCATGCGATCTACGCCTTTTGTTGATCCAAAACTTCTTTGATTTCATCCAGTATAGCAGGATCATCAATCGTTGCAGGCATTTTCCATTCCATTCCGTCTGCAATTTTTTGCATGGTGGAACGGAGGATTTTGCCTGAGCGCGTTTTTGGCAAACGTTTCACAACCAGTGCCTGTTTAAAGGCTGCAACAGGGCCAATTTTTTCGCGCACAAGCTGGACGACTTCCTGCCTGATATCATCTTGGTCGCGGTCGACGCCTGCATTAAGCACCAAGAAGCCACATGGGCTTTGCCCCTTCATGTCATCGGCTATGCCAACAACAGCACATTCGGCAACATCCTTGTGCGCGGCGACAACTTCTTCCATGCCACCTGTCGATAGTCTGTGGCCTGCTACATTGATAATGTCGTCGGTTCTAGCCATGATGAAGAGGTAACCATCTTCATCAATAAAGCCTGCATCGGCGGTTTGGTAATAACCTTTGAACTCTTCAAGGTAGGCGCTTTTGAAACGTTCTTCCGCATTCCACAAGGTTGGAAGACAACCTGGTGGCAGGGGCATTTTGACAACGATATTGCCTAGTTCGCCTGCGGGTAGCGGATTGCCTTCATCGTCCAGAACCTCCATGGCATAACCTGGCATGGGAACCGTTGGCGAACCATATTTAATCGGCAATTGGCCAAGCCCCATCGGATTGCCGGCGATCGTCCATCCGGTTTCAGTTTGCCACCAGTGGTCAATCACTGGAACGCCGAGCATGCGCTCCGCCCAATGG
>CALAIO010000065.1 GCA_937923355.1 uncultured Rhizobiaceae group bacterium
TGGCGCTCGCTCATCAATTAAACAATATTTTGAACTATTCGATGAATCTGATAAGCCAAACTTGTTAATTCTGCATTAACCATAAACAGGCAATAGAATTTTATATATAATGCGAGTGTCACGGTCTTGATAAGTTTTGAAAATGTAGGTCTGAGATATGGCATTGGCCGTGAAGTTTTAAGCGACTTGTCTTTTCAGGTTGCGCCAAACTCATTTCAGTTTTTAACCGGGCCATCCGGGGCAGGCAAAACCAGCCTTTTGAGATTGATGCTTTTGTCACTGTCGCCAACGCGCGGCCTTGTCAAAGTATTTGGCAAGGAAGCAGCCTCCATCAAACCTGAACAAATGCCAATCATACGTCGAAAAATTGGTGTGGTCTTTCAGGATTTTCGCCTGCTCGACCATCTCACCACCTATGAAAATGTTGCCCTGCCCTTGCAGGTACGTGGCAAAATGGAACAGGATTATCGCCAAGACGTTCGCGACCTTCTCGACTGGGTTGGCCTTGGCGACCGAATGCACGTGCATCCTCCCGTATTGTCTGGCGGTGAAAAACAGCGTGCCGCCATTGCCCGCGCTTTGATTGACCAACCTGATGTGCTATTAGCAGACGAACCAACAGGCAATGTGGACCCGCCATTGGCAAGGCGCATTTTAAGGCTTTTCATAGAATTACATCGTTCAGGCACTTCCGTCGTTATTGCAACACATGATCTGAGTTTGATGGATCAATATGATGCAAGACGCCTTGTTCTGAATTCTGGGAGGCTGCAAATCTATGACTGATAAGGACAAGCCCCCACTTAAAAAACAAACTTCTACCGACAAGCCAGAACGGGTGAAACCAAAGCGCCAGCCAAAACCTTTACGCAGTGGACAGAGCATTGTACCGCGCGAAACAGTAGCCGGAACAGCGCTTGTTTTTGTCATTGCCATCATGACTTTTCTGGCATGTTTGACGCTTGGCGCTGTTTCGATGGTCAACACCAGCGCAACCAAATGGCAAAATGATATTTCGCGCGAAGTCACAATCCAGATTCGCCCCTTCGATGATCTGGAGATGGAGCAGGCCATTAAGGACGCGAGTCAAATCGCACTGACATTTGACGGTGTAGCAAAAGTCACCGCTCTCAATGATACGGAAACTGCAAGACTGTTGGAACCCTGGCTGGGTGCTGGCTTACAACTGGATGAACTTCCTGTTCCAAGACTTCTAACCGTTACTTTGGCGGATGGCGCAAGACCCGATTTTGCTGAGATGCGCAAACAACTCGAAGCAAAGGTTCCAGGCAGCACGCTTGATGATCATAGAACATGGGTCGACAGGCTCACCACCATGGCATTGACCATGGTAGCGATTGGCACAACCGTATTTCTGCTCATGATGGCAGCAACTGTTACAACAGTAATCTTTGCAACAAGAGGCGCCATGGCTGGCAACAAGGATGTCGTAGACGTCCTGCATTTTGTAGGTGCCGATAGCAGGTTTATTTCAAGGGAATTTCAAAACCACTTTCTGATTATGGGTTTAAAAGGTGCTGCAAGCGGCGCATTGGGTGCAATTATTTTATTCATCGTTCTTGGCCTATGGTCATCAAGCTCTCTCGCTACTCCGGAAGGCGATCAAATAAGCGCATTATTTGGTACGTTTTCACTAAGCTGGAGTGGTTACTTCTGGATGATTATTGTGCTCATACTGGTGGCGTTTCTAACAGCTCTCACTTCAAGCGTGACAGTCAGAAGACAGGTCAATAACCTGCAAAGCTATCGCAAAAACTGACAAATTGTGGCGAAATCAATCCAATTCATGCCTTCATGCAAACAAAAAGATTTGGTTTAACTCCATAATGAATATTGCAAAAGCAAGCCATTTCAAACTGAAAAACATGAAACAAGCCGCAAAACTTTTCGTAGCTTGTCTGACTGTTTTTGGTATTTCGCTTTTTAGTGCTGGCCTTTATCAGTTTGCGCATCATGCCTCTCAAGAAGTAAGTTTGAATACACTTCCAACAGCAGATGCGATTGTCGTTCTGACAGGCGAAGAAGACAGAATTCATTCTGCCGTGGAACTTTTAAAAACCAAAAACGGAAAACGCCTGCTTATTTCAGGTGTTTCAAACTCGGTTTCAGACAATACGATTTTAAAAACCTATGCGCCCAAAACAGCTAACGCATTTTGTTGTATAGACCTTGATCGTATGGCGCTCGATACAAAAGGCAATGCAATACATGCCGCCAATTGGGCTAACCAGCATGGGTTCAAAAAGGTAATTATTGTCACAAGCAGTTATCATATGCCTCGCAGTCTCGATCATCTGCAACGCACCATGCCAGGCATTGAGCTTATACCGGCACAAATTATACCTGAAGACATGCAAGGCAAGTCAGCGCTGTCGATTATGACGACGCCTAAAGTAATTGTTGAATATACCAAGTTTCTTGTCACCCGTGCGCATCTTGATCCGGTTGCAAAATACATGTGGACTTCGCTGGATTTGCGTACCAACAGTTGACGCAATCTTCTCAACGCGCGAAACATGAGTACGCGTTAATTGGGGAAGTTTGCTTTTATGCTGTTTAGGTCAGTTTTATTCAATATTCTGTTTTTACTTAGCACAGCCGTGCAACTGGTCTTCTGGACACCAGTGTATTTTATCATACCTCGAGAGGATGGCTGGAAAGTTGTGAAACTTTGGGCATGGCTAACACTCTGGATGCAATATCTGATCGTTGGTACAAGATTTGATTTTCGGGGCATGCAGCACATTCCAAAAGAAGGCGGTTTTATTCTGGCCTGCAAACACCAGTCTTCCTGGGAGACCTATACTGTTGTTCCTTTTCTTGCAGACCCAAGTTACATTCTGAAACGAGAATTAATGTTCGTTCCGATTTTTGGCTGGTTTGCCTGGAAGATGAAAGTCATCTCGGTTAATCGTGGAAAGAAAAGCGAAGCATTAAAAGACATGGCTCGCACCGCAAAACAGCAATATGATGCAGGTCGCCAAATTGTCATTTATCCTGAAGGAACCCGCAAGCTTGCTTTTGATGAACCAAGCTACAAATATGGTATCACGCATATGTACACAAACGTAAATGCACGTGTCTTGCCGGCAGCATTGAACTCAGGCCTCTTCTGGCCACGCCGCGGTTGGATGCTTTATAAAGGCACCTGCGTTCTGGAGTTTATGCCAGTGATCGAGCCCGGTTTGGAAGGCAAGGAATTTTCTGAAAAACTTGAAAAGACAATTGAGGATAAAACAACAGCTTTAATGCAAGAAGCTGCCAATGATCCTGAGTTTACCGGACAAAAATTACTGCGTTAACAGCGTAATTTCGCATCAATGTATTCGAGCGAATGATCACGAATGCCATGCTCTTTCATCGCCGATACGGTGCTTTTTAGATAGTCCACATTATGTCCTGACTTGCCTTGCGACCCACGCACAATTTCTGTTTGTGCATCAAGACAAAGACCGGAAGCATATTGTGGATGTGTCTGATCCGCACGATACACCAAGGCTGAAACCTGTTCTCCGCTTTGCAACCGAACCTTTCGCCAGCATTCAAGATAAACATCGGTCACCAACTCACGCGCACGAAGATAATCAATAATTTCATCACGTTTATTGCCCGGCGCCAGCATCGCCATACCCTGACAAGAACCACCTTTATCAAGCCCCAGAACAAGTCCAGGGTTTTCTTGAGTACCGCGATGAACCCATGAATAAACACAAAACGAACGATGCAACCCGTAAAGTTGGGCGCGTTCTTTTTTTATAACTTCAAAGCCAGGGTTCCAGATCAAAGAACCATAGCCAAACACCCAAAAATCACTCATAACAGCCATAATTACAATTTAGTTGAATACTTCAATATATCGAATTTTAAAAAAGGCATAGCCGTGAAAAAAGGTATCTTCCTCTTAAGCGTTATAATTCTACTTTCTGCTGCCTGGAGTGCTGGCTGGTATTATGTTGTTGGCAAAGTCGGGACAGTTATTGCAGACACCAAGGTTAAACTGGCTGACAAGGGGCGCGATGTTCAATGCGCCAACCAACAGATTGACGGATACCCATTTCGCATCAGCTTGAACTGTGATGAAGTCAGATATGCAGATGATGCAACAGGTCTGGTTTTTGAAGCTGGCAAACTGAAATCTGCAGCACAAGCCTATCAACCCAACAAGGCAATCGTAGAACTTTCTTCGCCAGCTAACCTTAGACTTCCAAACGGCGAGGCGTTTGAAACCGACTGGAATTCCATGCGCACCAGTTTGAAAGTCGGTCTTTCTGGTGCAGAAAACCTTTCCGTTCATGGCAAAGAGATAAACCTTGTGCCCACAAACCGCGCCGAACACACCATGCAGATCAAAGACATGCAATTGCATGGTCGTCAAATCGGCGATGATAACATCAATTTGGCTGTAAACCTGATTGAAGCAAAATCAGAAAATGAGCTTTGGCCAAGTTTTAATCTAAACAGCACATTTCTTCTAGAAGATATTTATTCAGATGTCATGAATAGAACGAGCCTCCTGCGCGTTGCGAAAAGCAAAGGGCTAAAAGGCACTATCGAGCGTTTTCAGTACACCCCAAATGAAGGCGGCATGCTGGCAATCAAAGGCCCTGCTGAAGTAAACCGAGACGGCTTGTTAACAGGCAAATTCGATGTCACCGTTCGCGATCTGCCTCAACTGCTAAATGCCTTAAGCAAAAGCTTTCCGGAAGAAGAAAAGAAATTCACCGATGCTTCCAGAGCAATTGCACTCTTGTCACAAAATACTGGCAAGGATGAGATTACAATTCCGATTACAGTGAGAAATGGCAGCATGAGCATCGGCATTATACCGCTTGGAAAATTGCCACCGCTCTTTTAAAAAACTGCTAGTCCTCGGCTTCATCACGACCAAAATTAGGCGTTTCCACATCTTGGCCAATCTCAATGATTGAGCGGCGAATATCACGCGTTTTGCTAAACAGTTCAAACAACTGATCACCATCGCCACGTCTAATTGCTTTTTGCAGTGAACTTAAATCTTCTGAAAAACGACCCAGAATTTCCAAGACAGCATCTTTGTTATGAATAAACACATCTCGCCACATTGTCGGATCAGACGCAGCAATCCTCGTAAAATCACGGAAACCCGAAGCTGAAAATTTAATCACTTCGGAGCGCGTATCCGTTTCAAGATCATTGGCTGTTCCAACAATATTATAGGCGATCAAGTGCGGAAGATGAGAGGTAATCGCCAAAACCAAATCATGATGATGCGCATCCATGATCTCAACTTCAGAGCCACATTTCTCCCAAAACTGTTTTAGCTTTGCGGTTGCTTCTTTATCGGTATTTTCATCAGGTGTTAAAATGCACCAGCGCTTTTCAAACAGAGAAGCAAAGCCTGCATCAGGACCGGAATATTCCGTACCAGCAATTGGATGACCTGGCACGAGGTGAATAGTATCTGGCAAATGCGGTTGCATCTGAGAAATCACCGAGCCTTTAACCGACCCCACATCTGTTACAATAGCGCCTGCTTTTAGATGCGGTGCAATTGTCTTTGCAACCTGCTCGCAAGCACCAACCGGCGTACATACAATCACAAGATCAGCATCTTTGACTGCATGACTAGCATCAAGGGAATATTCAGTTCCAAGGCCTAATTCTTCAGCACGCTGTAAAGTCTCTGAACTACGTGTAGAAATTGCAATAGCGTTTGCAAGCTTCTCACGCTTCATCACATGGGCAAGCGAAGAGCCAATCAGGCCGATACCAATAAGGGTAACTTTATCAAACATCAGGACAGAAATTCCTT
>CALAIO010000066.1 GCA_937923355.1 uncultured Rhizobiaceae group bacterium
GATGCAGGGCGTGGCGGACATGGCATGGATGATCTCGCCAAACGTCATCTGGGGCATGATTGCATTCCATACAAGGAACTAACCGGCACGGGCAAATCTGCGATTACGTTTGATATGGTCGAGATCGATAAAGCCACACGATATGCCGCAGAAGACGCAGACGTAACACTGCGTCTATGGCGCATCTTAAAACCACGTCTTGTATCGGAAAAAATGACGACGGTTTACGAACGTCTTGAGCGTCCGCTGATTGAAGTCGTCGCAAAGATGGAGCAGCGCGGTATTTCTGTCGACCGCCAAATTTTATCACGCTTGTCTGGCGAGCTTGCCCAAGCTGCTGCTGGTTTAGAGTCTGAAATTCATAGTCTTGCAAGGCGTGAATTTAATGTAGGTTCTCCAAAACAATTGGGTGAAATCCTGTTTGATGAAATGGGACTGCCAGGTGGCAAGAAAACCAAGACGGGCGCATGGCAAACAGGCGTACAAGTACTTGAAGAACTGGCCGCCGAAGGCCACGAACTGCCGCGCAAGATTATTGGCTGGCGTCAGCTTACAAAACTAAAATCTACTTACACGGACGCCCTACCTGGATTTATCAATCAAGAAACAAATCGCGTTCATACGTCTTACTCGATGGCTTCCACATCAACCGGACGTTTTTCTTCATCTGATCCAAACCTGCAAAATATTCCGATCCGAACCGAGGAAGGCCGCAAGATCAGAACTGCATTTGTTGCCAACAAAGGTAATAAGCTTGTTTCTGCAGATTACTCTCAAGTTGAACTTCGCGTCCTTGCGCACATCGCTGATATCCCGCAACTCAAACAGGCTTTTGCGGATGGACTAGACATCCATGCGATGACAGCTTCTGAAATGTTTAATACGCCGATTGAAGGCATGGCCCCGATGATGCGGCGGCGCGCAAAGGCGATTAACTTTGGAATTATCTATGGTATTTCAGCCTTTGGACTTGCCAACCAACTGAGCATTGGTCGATCAGAAGCCAGTGATTATATCAAAACCTATTTCGAGCGCTTTCCTGGCATTAAAGGCTATATGGAAGACACGAAAAACTTCGTGCGCGAACATGGCTATGTAGAGACAATTTTTGGTCGTCAGGCGCATTATCCCGAGATTAAAAGTCCAAACCCTCAAATGCGTGCCTTTAATGAAAGAGCAGCCATCAATGCGCCTATTCAAGGGTCAGCAGCAGATATCATCCGCCGTGCCATGGCACGCATGGATGGGGCTTTGGCAAACGCAAACCTATCTGCGAAAATGCTTTTGCAAGTGCACGATGAACTCATCTTTGAAGTGCCAGAGGAAGAGGTTGACCGCACCATAACGCTCGTAAAAGACGTCATGGAAAACGCCAGCATGCCTGCCATTCAACTTTCAGTACCGCTACAAGTAGATGCGCAAGCGGCAGATAATTGGGATGAGGCGCATTAACCTAACAGCCTAATTTAGTTAAGGAGATGATTATATATGACTTCCTTGAATACTGCCCCTGGGTTCTTGAAACATCCTAATCATCGTGTGGAAATCCACCCCTACGATGGCTTGGTGAATATTGAAATTAGCAGCGAGATTGTCCAACAAGTGCATGGCGTCTTGATTTTAAAGGAAAGCGGATATGAGCCTGTATTCTATATGGCAAAATCACACTTCCCTTCAAACTTCTTAGAAGCTAGTGAACACTCTACACATTGCCCCTTTAAGGGAGATGCCAGCTACTATCACCTTTCCCATAGGAATAAAACTTACGAAAACGCCGTTTGGAGCTACGCAAATCCTTTTGACGAAGCCATAGCAATCAAGGACTATATTGCCTTTTATCCCAACGTGGCAAAAGTTAGCCCAACTCAAGAATAGATGATTGAAGCTTCTGTCCGCTTCCTCTAAAAGAAAGATATCCGCACCCATAGCTCAGCTGGATAGAGCGCTGCCCTCCGAAGGCAGAGGCCGCAGGTTCGACTCCTGCTGGGTGCGCCAGTTTTTTAGCTTCTCATATTTGCGCCATTGGCATCATAGATTGCGCCTGAAATTATTTCGGCGTCGCAAAACTCGCCCAGGATTTCTACTTTAAGTTTGCTTCCTGGGTCTGAACAGTCAGAATTCACATAGGCTAGTGCCATGGACTTTTTAACGTGATGCGCATAGCCGCCAGATGTGATGTACCCCACTGCTTCGTCACCGTTTAGAACGGCTTCATCAAGTGTTACGTCGATGTCTGTATCAATGACGAGTGTGACTAGTTTTCGTGCGACCCCTTCGGATTTAAATTGCTCAGTTGCTTCCTTGCCGACAAAGTCCTTTTTCCAATTGATGAAGACATCCATGCCGCTTTCAACTGCGTTAAAGTCAGGGCGGAATTCCAGTCCCCAAGCGCCCCAACCTTTTTCAAGGCGTAAGGACATTAGGCAGCGGTTTCCATACCATTTGTAACCCAAATCACTGCCTGCTTCTTCAATTGCTTCTGATAGCTTCAAGAGATATTGCGGACGGCAGTAAATTTCATACCCTAACTCACCAGAGAAACTGATGCGGTTTAGGATAACGGGTACACCGCCAACGAACGTCTTGCGCGTGTCCCGGAACTTGAAAGCCTCTGCATTGACATCATCACGAGTAATTCTGGAAAGAAGCTCACGTGAGTTTGGCCCTGAAAGTGCAATGCCATGCCATTGTTCGGTTTGGTTTTCGTGGATGACTGTATTTGGCAAAGTCTTGGCAAAGAAACGAGCGTGCGCATCCTGCATCGCACCTGAACCAAATAGCATAAACTCATCTTCCCCCAAACATGCAACTGTCAGATCACCATAGAGACGACCCTTTTCCGTTATCATTGGCGTCAACGTTATGCGACCTGGTTTCGGGATAAAACCAGCCATGGTTTTATCAAGCCATTCTCGGGCACCCTTGCCCTTGATTGAATGTTTGGCAAAGTTTGCAACTTCAATGCCACCCACCGCATTACGAACGGCTTCAACTTCTTTTGCCACATAGTCATGGCTTCTGTTGCGTTCGAACATAGGTTCTTC
>CALAIO010000067.1 GCA_937923355.1 uncultured Rhizobiaceae group bacterium
AAGTGTTGCTACGTCTTCGATCGCTTCTCTTAAATTAAATGGTGCTGGGTCAAGTTCCATTTGACCTGCGTCAATCTTGGAGAAGTCAAGAATATCATTGATAATGGTGAGCAGTGATGCACCAGACTTTACAATCACATCCGTGAACATTTTTTGTTTTGTATCAAGCTCGGTTGAAGCGAGAAGTTCTGCCATGCCCATAACACCGTTCATAGGTGTTCTGATTTCATGTGACATGTTTGCAAGGAATTCCGATTTGGCACGTTCAGCGGATTCTGCCACTTTCATGGTTTCTTTAAGTTCAGTTTCACGTAGCTTAGCTTCTGTAATATCGGTGAATGTGAAGATAAGAATATCACTGTCGCTCAAAAATGAGTCTAAACGCAAATCTCGGCCTGATTTTGTTTTCCGGTCGAGGGTATAAGGATTTGCAATATCGACCAACCGCTTGCGTTCAGTCAAGAATTGTTCAGTTTCTTCCTGTGTTCCAAAGTGTCCGCCTTCTGCCTGCAAATTGATAAAGTTTTCAAGTGTTTGACCTACAAAGAGAATTTCTTCGTTTACCTCTAATAACTCAAAAGCCTTAGGATTGAACATGACGACCTTATGATCTTCAAAGACAATAAGTCCCTGGATTAATGCGTCGTGTATTTCCTTGGATCTTGTTGATGCTATTTCGGCTTCTTCTTTTGCAGCATTAATCTCAATCTCACGTTCTTTAGAGCTGGTAATGTCTGTAAATGTAAGGATTAGACTATTATCGTTTTTATTTGGTACACCATCAACGCGGACTGATCTTCCGCTCTTTGTAGTTCTCTCTAGTTGATATGGAATGCCTATGGATACAATATTCATATGTTTGTTGGCGAAATCTTGTCCTTCTTCCTGCGTGCCGAAGTGGCCTGCACTGACTTGAGCTGAAAGAAAACCTTCAAAAGTTTGTTCTTCAAACAAGATATCTTCAGATAACTCCAAAGTATCAATGGCTTGCTGATTGAAAAAAACAACTTTTCCTTTCTCAAACATGATTATGCCTTGCGCTAGAGCGCTGGCGATCTTGTTTTGTCTGGCGTATGTTGTTTCATTCTCAGCGCGCGCATATTCGAGTTCTATTTCACGTTTTTTCAGATCCGATATGTCGGTATAGGTGATTACAAGGCTATATTCTTTGTCGCGTGGGACTGTATCAACTTTGATGTATTGGTTTGCACTAATTTTGCGTTCAATGTTGTATGGCTCCCCTGTCGCTGCGAGTGCCAGTATGTCCTGCAATTTAGTGTGACTTTCACTGCCTTCACCAAGGTGACCTTCGTCGCGTAACATTTTCATGTAATCTTCAAATGACATTTTTTCTGGAAGATCACTTGCCTCCAAATTTAATATGTCTAAAATTTTTGGATTATAGAAATTCAAAATGCCTTTTTGGAAAACAATTATACCTTGAACCATGGCATTTGTTGTCTCTTGAGAAACAAACTTGGCTTTTTCAAGCTCTACTTCGCGTTCTTTTAGCTCAGTTATGTCTGAATAGGTAAGGATTACCTTCCCTTCTTCATGAGGAATGACATCAACACGCAAATGAGTTCCATAGTGTGTCTGTCGTTCAACATGGTGCGTTTCACCACTAAGCATCATCTCAATATTCTTTTGGATGATCTCATCTTTACCGTCGTAGTGACCTGCGGAGCTTAGAACATGTAGGTACTCTTCGAAAGTACTCCCAATTGAGAGAGTACCTTCTGATATGTTTAATAATTCTAATAATACTGGATTATAAAATTGAAGTTTATGATCCTCAAAGACAACAATGCCTTGAATCATGGAATTTGTTGTCTCAGTCAAGATTTTGGAAGTGCTAGAGAGTTCTTCCTCGTGTTCTTTTAGTTCTGTAACGTTGGTTCGCAAACCAACCAAATCACCAGAAGCGGTTCTTTTGTCACGTTGGCGAATCCATTGGCCATCATGTGTCTGAAAAGTTTTTTCTATACTTTCTTCGGTCTTTCGTTGCTCGACCAAGTTTTGAACAAACTCGTCTTCTTTGCCCTCAATATTCGGGATAATTCCTGAATAGGCCACTTTGTATGTCAGGGCTTCGAAGGTTTCACCTATCTCTAATTGTTCGCCAACAGTACCAAATTGCTTTTTGAAAGCACTATTACAAACAACAAGCTTGTCTTCTTTGTCGTAAAGAACAAAACCATCGTCCAAAACTTCAAGCGCATTGTGAAGTTGGCTGCGGGTATTTTCAATTTCGTCTTTATTTATTGATGTTTCGCTATCTTTTTTAATCGAATCACGATCTGCAAGAGCTTCATGAAGTCTTGCATAATCATTCAATAGAACTTCTATCGCTTCTTCGTTGTTGGCTAACGCCTTAATATCAATATCGAAATCGTTTTTCTTACTCATTTTTATACTGAGCCCCTATTCAAAATTGCCCGCCCGCAAAAAACACTATCCAACAATTAATAATCTGTTATTCATAACAAATGGTTTATATTGGGCGCTGAGCGCTCTGTATGATGAATGGGGGAAAGCATGAGTGTTCTTGATAAGATAAAAGACTGGATTGATACGGATAAATCAGTCCGTAAGGTTGCAGAAGATCTGCAATTAACCAGTGAATTAATTTTGCTTGTGCGAATGATGTTTGCCGATGGCGCTTTAAAGCCGGAAGAATTGGAAAATTTCAAACGTATTTGTCAAATTGCCTTTGATATCCCTGAAGATGATGTTCCAAAAGTCATAGAGTATCTTCAAGACTTCGGGTATGAAACCAGTATCAATGATGCAGTAGCCATGTTTGAAGGTCTGGAGTGGGAACGAAAGAAAACGCTTCTTATTCATATGCTCTCGATTGCTAAATCGGACAATGAAGTTCATAGCAATGAAGCTGAGCTTATTCGCAAGACATCGGCGCTTCTTGGATTAAGTGCAGAAGAAATAGCCAAATTACGTGAAGCTTAGAGCTTTCGATTTGTCGTAATTTGTGTTGAACGAGACGGTAAAACGTTTGACCCAAATGTTTGTAGGTCTTATGGTCGCCTGAATTGATGATGCCTGAATTTATGGGCTGAGAAAGATGCTGGTGCAGTTGACCCAAATAGGGAACTAAAACAGAAATCATCGCGATTGATATGAACTTGTTCAAAGTTTGTATTCTGCTCTTTCTTTTCCCAAAATTTATGCAGTTATTTTGACTTATGGAGTTTTCATGTTGAGACTTTTTGTATTGCTGACTGGCTGTATGTTTTCGTTGCCAGCCTACGCTCATTTGGGACACGTAGGCGAGTTGGCTGGACATGCGCATTGGGTAGGGCTGGGCGCTGTTGTTGTAGCTGGCGCATTGGCTGCTGCTATTGGAAAGCTGACAGAACAGGCTTCTGATGAAAATGAGATAGAAGAAGAAATTGAGCTTGGTGAAGAAGCCCCTGTTGAAGGATAATTGAAATGGCCGAAAAACTTGGTATCATGGTCTGTGGCCATGGCAGTCGCAATCAAAACGCTGCAAAAGAATTTTCAAAAGTTGCAAAAGGCTTGAAAGAGCTGTTCCCAACGACACCCGTTGAATATGGCTACTTGGAATTTTGTAATCCTGTTATTCATTCAGGT
>CALAIO010000068.1 GCA_937923355.1 uncultured Rhizobiaceae group bacterium
AACATGTAAAAGAATAAAATGGATGCGGTCATGTCTGGTTCCTACCTGTATGGCGCATCAATGTGCAGGTTACGGGCAATTTCACGCTCCCAACGATCGCCGTTATCCAGCAATTTGTCTTTGTCATAATAAAGCTCTTCGCGTGTTTCAGTGGCGAATTCAAAGTTTGGACCTTCAACAATTGCGTCAACCGGGCAAGCTTCCTGACAGAAGCCGCAGTAGATACATTTGACCATGTCGATATCATAACGCACCGTGCGACGTGTGCCGTCATTCCCGCGAGGGCCAGCTTCAATTGTGATTGCTTCTGCTGGGCAAATCGCTTCACAGAGTTTACAGGCAATACAACGCTCTTCACCGTTAGGATAACGACGCAGCGCATGTTCACCACGAAAACGAGCAGATACAGGGCCTTTTTCAAACGGATAGTTGATCGTTGGCTTTGGCTTCCACATATAACGAAGCGCCAAACCAAGTGCTGAGAAAAACTCTTTTAAAAGAAGTGATTTTGCTGCTTGTGCCAGATTACTCATGCTGCGACCCACCCTGTGATCTGTAGAACCAATGCTGTTGCAAAAACCATGAAGAGTGAGATTGGCAGGAAGACTTTCCATCCCAAACGCATCAATTGGTCATAGCGATAACGCGGTACAACGGCGCGAACCATTGCCATGGCGAAGAAGACAAGAAGCATCTTCAATACGAACCAGAATGTGCCCGGGATCCAGTTTAGGAACCAAACATCAAATGGAGGCAACCAACCGCCCAGGAATAGGACTGTCGTCAGCGCACACATCAAGATAATCGCAACAAATTCGCCCAAGAAGAACAGCAGGAACAAGGTTGAAGAATATTCGACCATGTGACCAGCAACCAATTCTGATTCAGCTTCTGGCAGATCGAATGGCGGACGGTTTGTTTCTGCGATGGCCGAGATAAAGAAGATGATGAACATCGGGAACAGCGGCAACCAATGCCAATCAAGGAATGAAGAACTCAGACCTAAATAATGCGTACCCAAGCCTGTCTGCTGAGCCATGATGATATCATCCATGCGAAGCGAACCCACACAAAGAAGTACCGTAATAATAACAAAGCCGATTGAAACTTCGTAAGAGACCATTTGCGCTGCAGAACGAAGTGCAGCAAGGAAAGCATACTTCGAGTTAGATGCCCAGCCGCCCATAATCACGCCATAAACTTCCAGCGATGATACTGCGAATACAAACAAGATGCCAAGGTTCAAATCAGCGATTGCCCAACCTTTATCAAGTGGAATAACAGCCCAAGCAGCCATAGCAAGCACAGCCGATACGATTGGCGCAATGACGAATACTGCCTTACTCGCACTGGCAGGAATAATAGGTTCCTTGATGACGAATTTCAGCAAGTCAGCAAAGGATTGAAGCAAGCCCCATGGGCCAACAACATTTGGACCTCTACGCATTTGAACTGCGGCAAAGATTTTACGGTCTGCGTATAGAATGTAAGCGGTGAAAACCAATAGCGCCACCAAGAGCAAAAGGCTTTGCCCGAAGATGACGATGACTGGCCAGAGATAATTAAAAATTGCTTCCATGGTCTATCCCTCGCCTATTCCGCTGCCTGCTTCATACCGCCAGCGCGAAGCGAAGAACATTCCGCCATCACTTTGGAAGCACGTGCAATTGGGTTGGTCATGAAGTAATCCTTAATCGGACTTGTGAGAGGTGCGGCCAAAGTCTTCCCAGTCTTTGAAGCACCCAGTGATTTCGCTATAGCGTTTACATCAATACCGCTTGCTTCTGCAACCTCATCAAGGCGAGCAAAGTGCGGAAATTGCGAATAAAGCTCTGAACGCAAATCAGAAAGACTGTCAAAGCCGAGTGTAACGCCCAAATGTGCTGACAATGCACGGAAAATAGCCCAATCTTCTTTGGCATCACCTGGCGCAAATGCAGCGCGGTTCGTCATTTGAACACGGCCTTCAGTGTTTACATAAGTGCCAGATTTTTCAGTATAAGTTGAAGCAGGCAGAATCACATCTGCATGGTGTGCACCAACATCGCCATGGCTACCAATATAGATTTTAAAGCCATTAGCCTTATTCAGATCAAGCTCATCAACGCCATGAACCAAAAGCACATCCATGTTTTTCATCATCGAAGCTGTATCTTTTCCGCCCTTTGCTGGAACAAAACCAAGATCAAGGCCGCCTACTTGTGAAGCATTGGTATGCAGAACGTTGTAGCCGTTCCAGTCTTTTGCAATCACGCCTGTTGTTTTTGCAAGTTCACCAACAAGGCCAAGAATAGCCTTGCTATCTGAACGATTAAGCGCGCCCTGCCCGATTATAATCATTGGCTTCTTTGCGCGCTTTAGTTTCGCAGCAAATTTGTTTTTGCCAGAAACGAGTTCCTTGATAGCAGCAGCGCCTGAACCCAAATGTTCGTACTCGTAACGAAGATCACCAACTTCACCAATTACGCCAACCGGGAAATTGCCCATTTTAACGCGTTTTAAGATGCGGCTGTTTAATACGGCTGCTTCAAAACGCGGATTTGAACCAACGATTAGAAGCGCATCTGCTTCTTCGATGCCCGCAATTGTTGAATTAAACAGATAGCTCTCTCTACCATTTTTTGGATCAAGAACGCTGCCTTCTTCACGGCAGTCTACATTGGCTGATTCCAAATTACCCAAAAGTGTTTTGAGGGCAAACATATCTTCAACAGATGACATGGCACCTGCAATGGCACCGATTTTATCTGCTTTGGTCGTTTTAATTTTCTTTGCAATCGCTTTGAACGCGTCATCCCAAGTTGCAGGTGTCAGCTTGCCCGCTTTGCGAATGTAAGGCCTGTCGAGACGTTGGGACTTCAATCCATCCCAGATGAAACGAGACTTATCAGATAGCCATTCTTCGTTCACATCTTCATGCAAACGC
>CALAIO010000069.1 GCA_937923355.1 uncultured Rhizobiaceae group bacterium
GCACCAGGCGTTCCGGGTCTTGTGGAATATTTAAAGGAAAACGCAGAAGCATATTTTACTTTCTCAACCACATTTAAAGTTTCTTGAAAATCTTCTTCTGTTTCACCCGGAAAACCAACAATAAAATCACCTGAAATCGCCATATCAGGACTGACTTGACGCATGCGCTCAATGATGTGCAAATAGTCGGCAACCGTGTGGTGGCGGTTCATCGCCTTTAGAATTTTGTCTGATCCTGCCTGAACCGGCAAATGTAAATATGGCATCAGGCAATCAAGGTCACGGTGCGCATTAATCAGGCTTTCATCCATATCTACCGGATGGCTGGTTGTATAGCGCAAACGCTCCATGCCTTTAATCTTCGCAAGTTCATGCAACAATTCACCCAGTCCCCATTCGCGACCATCAGCACCTTCGCCGTGCCAGGCATTGACGTTTTGACCCAATAAAGTGACTTCACGCACGCCTGCATCAATCATGCCTTGGGCTTCATCTACAATTTGTTTAACGGTTCGCGAAACCTCTGCGCCACGTGTATAAGGCACAACACAGAACGTGCAAAACTTATCACAACCTTCTTGCACTGTCAGGAATGACGCAACGCCACGCGCTTGCACTTGTTTTGCTGTGGCGTGAGGAAGTTTTGCAAATTTTTCTTCAATTTCAAATTCGGTTTCAACCGGACGCTCGCCCTGCTCGGCGCGGTTTACGATGTCTGCGATGCGGTGATAGGTTTGAGGACCTGCAACAAGATCAACTGCCTTTGCGCGTTTCATGATTTCTGAACCTTCAGCCTGCGCAACGCAGCCTGTTACACCGATCGTCATTGGGCGATTGGTATCTGCTCTTTTTTCCTTAATTTTTCGGATGCGGCCAACTTCAGAATATACTTTTTCTGCAGCCTTTTCGCGGATGTGGCATGTGTTTAACAAAACCAGATCAGCGTCTTCCATATCATTCGTGCGCTCATAGCCGTCCTGTTCAAGCGCATCTTCCATGCGATTTGAATCATAGACGTTCATCTGACAACCGTAGGTTTTTACAAAAACCTTTTTACGCTCTTCGAGCTTTTCAACCATTTTGGCACTCATTGTGAATAGGGATTGGATGCTGTTTCAGTGCGTTTTAGTGGGTTTTTACAAAAATTGAAAGCAGAGTCTTTTAGTCGGCTTTCACAATTTCATTCGTTCTGACATGCAATGTGTTCAAGAAATTATTGCGCACTTGTGATTGTATTTCTTTTGTTACGTGGCGGCGGTTGGAATTTTCATCAAAGACAATCGGATCGCCAAAAATGACTTCCACATCCCACGCACCACGCATCATAATGTTTACAGTGTGGCTTCCCAGTGTCATGTCTCCATACCAAGCGGCTTGCGCGCGTGCATATCTCCCCATCGGCATACCATGAAGTTTTGTATAAGCGATTGAAACCGGTTGGATCAGAACGCTTTCAACAGCTTCATCTTTTACGGCAAATTGGGCTGCCCCCAACAAGGCACTTTTAAAAGTTCCTATTCGGTTGCCATCATGCGTTGTACCTTCACCAAACAAAACAACTGCATCGCCATCAAGCATTCTTTGCGTGATGGTTTGTGCCTGTTCACCTGCTTTTCGCTTTTCATCTCGCACTACATAAATCGTACGCTGCAATCGAGAAAGGAGATTTGCGCCCGGCATTTCATTGACTTCGCTTTTTGCGATGAAAGACAATTCCATGATACTGCCCAGTACCGGAATATCCATCCACGAAATGTGATTGGAAACAATCATCATTGGTCTTTTCGTTGGAATATTACCCGTCACGCGAATTCTGACACCAACCAGACTAGTCGCTATTTTGTGCCACAACATTGGAATTTTGCGCGAGATACCCAAATTGAGTTTTAGCGCAAGCCATTGAACAGGAATGAGCAGAGCTGTGATGATGCCCAAAATAAAGACAACGAGGTAAACCCGTAAACGCTCAATCATCTTTTTTGGATTTGCTATCTAAGGGAATGCCATAAAGTTCCAGCCTGTGGTCAACCAGTTTATAGCCTAAATCATGGGCTATTTTCTCTTGCAGACGCTCGATTTCTTCATTGGCAAATTCGATTACATGACCCGTTTTCAAATCTATCAAATGGTCATGGTGATCTTCGGGCACAATTTCATATCGCGCACGACCATCGCGGAACTCATGGCGCTCCAACATGCCTGTTTCTTCCAGCAGTTTGACTGTTCGATAAACGGTTGCGATTGAAATATGGCTGTCTATTTTTGAAGCGCGGTTATAAAGATCTTCTACATCCGGATGATCTTGCGCTTCTTCCAGCACTCTGGCGATTACCCGACGCTGGCCCGTCATACGCAACCCTTTTTCAGTGCATCTTTTTTCCAGAGACATACCCGAGCCCTAACAGAATTCCTTAAACCTACCTTCGTCTAGCCAAGTTCCAACTGCATGACAAGCGCCGTGGATTTTTTTCCGTTTGCATTTTTGCCATCAGAATAATAACCGCTGCGCTCACTTACGGTTTTAAATCCAAGGCTTTTATACAGATTAATCGCAGCGTTATTGGCTTCATCAACTTCTAGGAAAAGTTTTTTTCTTCGATCAAATTCCAGCTTGCGAATGGTTTCCTGCAAAAGCCTTCGACCCACACCTTTTCGTCTGATATGCGGATCCGTTGCAATCGTAATGATCTCCGCTTCATCAACAACACTTCTGACAAGGACGAACCCTGACGGTTTGCTTTTTAGCGTTCTGGGGGGATGAGCAACCAGGCAAAGATAGTTCTTGTTGCTGAACATTTTTTCCAATTCGCCGTCGCTCCAGGCATGTTTGAAGCTTGCCGCATGAATTTCTGCCAAAGTTGTAATATCTTGTTTTTCAGCCTGCTGAACGAGCAGTTCTGGCTTTGAGTGATATCCCTTCATGAAGGCATTAAAATACGTAAACATCAGCTTGCCTGCTCCATGCGTTCCAAGGCAAAGCCTGACTGAACTTTCGCGTCTGCCGAGCGCAAGTATAATGGTTCGGGAGGCATTTCAGCTTTGGGCATTTCTGATGCCAGTTGCGCTACAATTTCAATGTTGCAGGCTGCATCTTCATGAATAATGCGGTGCGAAAGCTGACAATATTCATTTAAAATGGTAGCGCCTGAACCACATAACACCGGATTTAAGTCACGAATAGCTGTTGCAATTTCTTCGTAAGTTGCCGCAAAAGGTGTTTCGCCAGAAACCTTGTAATAAAGTTCACCGCGCTTGGCGTCCAGTAGCGTCACCAGCGTTCCGTCATATTGAGACATTTCAGCTTTTGCCTCGCAAGCATCAACGGTTGAAACGCCAAGTACAGGAACACCCAAGGATAATCCAAACCCACGTGCGACCGACATGCCTACGCGTACGCCTGTAAAACTGCCTGGTCCAATCGTAACACCAATGCGGGTGAGGTCTTCGTAAGTGGTTTCTGATGTATCAAGGCAAGCCTTGATGAGTTCCATCAGAACTTCAGCGTGCCCACGACCAATATCGCGCGTTTCACTTGCAAGGATACCGCCTGCATTCATATCAAAAATGCAAGCGGAGCAAATATGCGCCGATGTATCAATCGCGAGAAGTTTCAATTTACCTGCTTAAAGCTGAACGCCAACGGGCATGACTTCCTGCACTTCAGGAATGAAGTGTTTCAAGAGATTTTGAATACCATGCTTAAGCGTTGCTGTAGAAGAAGGACAACCGGCACAAGCGCCTTTCATGTGCAGATAGACAATGCCGTCTCTGAAACCGTGGAATGTAATGTCACCACCATCTTGCGCCACCGCAGGGCGGACACGCGTATCAAGCAATTCCTTGATCGTGTTGACGATTTGCGTATCTTCTTCTGCAAAATCTTCTTCACCCACATCAAGGTGAGCAGAGCCATCACCCATAACAGGCTTACCTGTTACAAAATGCTCCATGATCGTGCCAAGCACTGCAGGCTTTAAATGTTGCCAGTCAAAA
>CALAIO010000070.1 GCA_937923355.1 uncultured Rhizobiaceae group bacterium
ACGCGAATATGATCACCCAAATAGATAAGCTCTTCAATGCGACCCTTGACCACATTTTTTGTACCCTTTGGCGGATCAAGCTCAATGCGCTCAGGGCGTAATGAAAGGGTGGTTTTGTCACCGACACCGCCAACATTTACCTTTTCTGCGTGCAAGAGTGTGCCATCATCTGTGCGAACCTGACAAATGCCCTTGGTTACTTTTTCAACGACACCATTCAGTTTGTTATTTTCACCGATAAACTGAGCAACAAATGAATTCTGAGGTGACTCATAGAGGCTTTCAGGCGATGATAGTTGTTGAATTACACCATCTTCGAAAACAGCAACGCGGTCTGACATGGTCAGCGCTTCTGTTTGGTCGTGGGTTACATATACAACCGTAACTCCCAGATTTTCATGAATATGTTTGATTTCATATTGCATTTGTTCGCGCAATTGCTTGTCAAGCGCGCCAAGGGGCTCATCCATCAAGACAAGATCAGGTTCAAAAACAAGCGCTCTTGCAACAGCAATACGTTGTTGCTGGCCACCTGAAAGTTGCGCTGGTCTGCGTCCTGCCATTTGTGGCAGCTCGACCAAATCCAATATCTTTTTAACGCGGTCTTCCTGTTCAGAGCGGCTCATGCCACGCACTTCGAGCGGGAACGCAAGGTTCTCTGCAACCGTCATGTGCGGGAATAGCGCGTAGTTTTGGAACACCATGCCAATGCCACGCTTATGCGGAGGCACCATATTAATTGGGCGATTATCGAGGAAAATTTCGCCGTGCGTTGCGGGCTCAAAGCCTGCCAACATCATAAGACAAGTTGTTTTGCCCGAGCCTGATGGCCCAAGCATGGTTACAAATTCGCCCTTTTGAATATCAAGGTTGAGATCCTTAACAACAAGGACTTCACCGTCATAGCTTTTTTGGACATTCTCAAAACGGACATAGGACGCGTCCGAGGCGGATTTATTTGCAGCCATTTTTGTTTTACTACTCCCTGTACGCTTCTCTGAAACTCGAGGCCAGTTAATGCGTATCTTCTCCAATTCTTAAAAAACACTTTTGTTTCGTGTGCGTCAATCAAAAAGTCTCAATTTCAAGCAGTCTTTTAGTCTTTATTGGTTAATATGACAGCGATTTTTACTGTTTTCGCTCGTGAAATATGAATCCGAGAAAGTTGAGTAAAATTTGAGCAGCAAGAAAAGAAGTTGAACCAGAGGAATCGTAATCCGGAGCTACCTCGACCAAATCCATACCAATAACATCGCCACGTTTGGCCAAGCCCTGAAGAAGTTCCAGCACTTCATAATATAGGAAACCACCATGGCTCGGTGTGCCAGTCCCTGGTGCAATGGAAGGATCAAAGCCATCAATGTCTATAGTAACGTAATAGCGTTTGCCTTCCGGAATACGGGCGAGCATGCCTTCGACGCCTAGTTTTCTGAATTGGCGAACGGACACAATGTCTGAACCCATGGCGCGTGCATCGACATAACCTTCCTTGGCTGTTGATGAGACATTTCTAATGCCGATTTGGGAAAGGCCGGTTACGTAGTCTTTCTCTGCAGCACGACGCATAGGATTGCCATGACCATATCTGACACCGTGGCGCTCGTCGACAAAATCAAGATGCGCATCAATTTGGACAAGATGGAAAGGTTCCTGATCATCAAAAGCACGGATGCAGGGAATGTTAACTGAATGGTCCCCGCCCAATGTGACCGGTAGGGCGCCTGCAGCTAAAGCTTTGCGCACACCGAATTCAATATTGGCATGGCTTTTTTCCGTGTCTGTATGCACGATATCAGCGTCGCCCATATCTACGATACGGACATCTTCACCCAGATAAGTAGCATCGTCTTCATGATCGTATGCGCCAGCATGGCCGAATGAGAATAGGGTGGAGGCTTCGCGGATTGAACGAGGGCCAAATCTTGTGCCTGAACGATATTGGGTGCCAAAATCAAAAGGTGCACCAAGGATTGCTACATCTGCGTCAATTGCATCCCAGTTTTCACAGGTTGGTTTTTTACCAAAGGTCGCAAAGCCAACGAAGGGTAAGTTCAACCGTCCTTCTTCATATCCGTGATCAGCCATCGTTTATCCTCTTATGTTCAGGCAATAAAAAAGGACAGCATGTCTGCCGTCCTTTTAAAAATCAATATGTAATCTGACTTGATTACAGAATTGAGCTTAGCTTCATTGCAACGCCCATGTCGCCTTCAACTTTGATCTTGCCTTGCATGAATGCGGCAGTTGGATCCAAGTCGCCAGCAATTAGTGAATCAAGTACGTCTTTATCACAAACAACTGTGCAATCAGCGTCAGCATTTTCAGTTGATACTGATGGTGGTGTCGCATTGCCATCGATGAATACACATCCATCATCACCACAATCGAATTTTACGGTTGCGCCAATACCGCTTCCGCCACTTACTTTTGCCGTGATTGCTTCTACTGCTGCGTCCATGCTCATGAGTAATCTCCTCGTTATGAATGATTTCAGTCACATATAAATACTTGCGAGTAAATTGCAATATTTACGTTAACGTAAAAAGGAGAATTATTTTCAGCAATAATTAAACCTATAGTTGCAATTTTAAAAATAACATATATTGGTTGTATAGGAATATATTCTGGAAATGGTTTAATGACTTATTCAATTAATGATCCCGTAGAATTCAATATTAGCAGTTGTCTTGCAGAATTGGAGAGGACTCTCGATGCTTATGAATATGCGATGAAAATGGATGAAAGAGTTGATCTTTTGGAGAAGGCGATAATGCTTTCGCGTGAGATCAATAGTTATTTCGAAACGAGCGATCACTTGTTCAACCAGATCAGTGAAATCAAATCATTGGCAACGAATGTCTTCGGAGCACAAAT
>CALAIO010000071.1 GCA_937923355.1 uncultured Rhizobiaceae group bacterium
GCATCATTGCCATGTCTGGAATTGATACACGCGCATTAACAAATCTCATTCGCGAGAAGGGTCTTGCAAACTGCGTTATCGCGCACTCGCCAGATGGCAATTTTGATTTTGATGACCTAAAGAAAAAAGCAAAAGACTGGTCAGGCCTTGAGGGTCTTGATTTGGCAAAAACTGTCGGACACGGCCAAGACAAGCCCTGGTCAGAAAAACCTTGGGTCTGGGATGAAGGTTATTCAAATTCAAGCGATCACCAATATCATATCGTGGCGATGGACTTTGGCGTTAAGCGCAACATCCTTCGCCTTATGGCCGATCTTGGATGTAAGGTTACTATCTTGCCAGCCACCGCAAGCGCAGATGAAGTGCTGGCTCACAAGCCGGATGGCGTGTTTCTGTCAAATGGCCCGGGCGATCCAGCTGCAACGGGCGAATATTCAGTAAAAGCCATTCAGGAAATTCTCAAAACAGACATCCCTGTCTTCGGCATCTGTCTGGGCCACCAAATGCTGGCTTTGGCATTGGGTGCAAAAACCAAGAAGATGCACCAGGGTCACCATGGCGCGAACCACCCGGTTAAAGACCATACCACAAACAAGGTTGAGATCGTTTCCATGAACCATGGCTTCGCAGTCGATGCAGACACTTTCCCTGCAGGCGTTAAAGAAACACATGTTTCGCTCTTCGATGGTTCAAACTGTGGATTGGCAGTCGATGGCAAGCCTGTCTTCTCGGTACAGCATCACCCCGAAGCTTCCCCAGGTCCGCAGGATAGCCATTATCTCTTCAAGCGTTTCCTAAACTTGATTAAGGAAAGCAAGGGCGAGGAATTAGTTTCAGAAAGCTAGTTTTCAATAACAAACATTTTTGGAAACAATTGTTTGGTCATCAAAATTGGTTCAACACTCTTATTTGCGCGTGCTATAAGCCAAGCTCCTTCTATTGCAGCAAGTTGCATTCGAAACGCTGTTTCCAGACTAGCCGTACGAGTAGCCTCAAAACGTTTTGTATGAAAAAGCATTCGCTGAACCCAGCTTTCAAGAACATTTTCTATTTGGGAGCGAATGTCTTCATTTGCTGGCGTCATCTCAATGATGAAACTCGTTACAGGGCAACCAAGTTGAAAATCTGAGCGCTTAAAGGTTTCTACAATAGTATCAACAAAAGCCTCGACTGCTTGATATGGATTAACTGCATCAACAAATGCCTTATCTATCAAGTGTAGTATATATGCACCTGAACTCTCAATAACTGCCCCTGCAAGCTGTTCTTTTCCTTCTGGAAAATGATGATAAAAGCTTCCCTTTGGAGCACCACTTTCTGCCAATATTTCTGTTAAACCAACTGCATGATAACCCTTTGCACGAAACAGTATCGCTGCAGTCTCAATCATTCTCATTTTTGCATTAGATTTCCTAGGCATTTTACAAACATAATCATTTTATGTTGACCAGTCTATTATTTTATATACTATGGCAATCACCATAATATAAGTGAATCATTAAAATGGAAGCAGTTTCTTTTCAAACTTCTGATAGTTGGCAGCTAAAGGGACAGCTATTAAAACATGAAAATCCAGAGCGGATTACCATCATACACGCCGCAACAGGAGTTCCATCTGGTTATTATAAATCATTTGCAAAATGGCTTTCTAGGGAAAACAGCACCCACGTTTTAATTTACGACTATCGTGACAGCACTCTTGAAAGTTTAACAGAACTTAAAAACTCGCAAGTGAAAATGAGCGATTGGGGCATTCAAGATCAATCTGCCGCATTAGATTATGCTTTAAAAGAATTCCCTGAATTGGAACCTCATACGATAGGTCACAGCCTTGGTGGAATGTGTCTCTCACATCATAAAAATGCCCAACATGTTGTAAGTCACATTGCCGTCAATGCAGGCCCCGCCTACTGGAAAAATCATCCATGGCATTACACAGTACAAGTAATTCTCTTCTGGTTTTTACTAGGGCCTGTCGCCACAAAAATTTTTGGATACATGCCAGGAAAGCTAATAGGGCTAAATGCTAATTTGCCCAAAGAAGTTTATTGGCAGTGGAGAAGATGGTGTGTGAATAAAAAGTTCTTTGAAATTGACTGGGGGCAGGTAATTGAGAGACCTGATCTTTCAACAGTATGTTGCGATGTTCGACTTATAGCAACAAAAGATGATGTAATGATTCCACCCGATTGCGTAAAAGCACTTTCAAAATATTTTCCATGTGCAGAAATCAACTACCATGAAATAGACCCAAAGGTTTCTAACCTCAAACAAATTGGACACATAGGCATTTTCTCCCGCAAAAACGCAGCAGTGTGGCCGCAAATAATTGGTTAACAGAATACAAATAATTTCTCTCACATTTTATTGTACTAACGTCATTGGCATGTGAATCTTAATACCTATATGTATATCGCAACCGCAATGGGTATAAAGTTTACACAAAAAAAGCCAAATCAATGTCTTATTCAAATTCTAATTGCACTGACACAAATAAATGTATCCCTTTACGCAAGGGTCTGTCAGCTATAGCAATGCGTAGAACAGGCCTCGTTGTTTCCAAGGCACCTGAAATATCAGCTCAAGCCCAGAAC
>CALAIO010000072.1 GCA_937923355.1 uncultured Rhizobiaceae group bacterium
TCGGATACGTTTGATGGTGACTTCAAAATAAATTATCACCTAGCCCCGCCGATCATAGGCTTTGGTAAAAAGCCAAATGGCCGACCACGCAAGCGAGCCTTTGGCCCATGGATGATGAAAACCTTCAAGCAGCTTGCTAAATACAAACATCTACGTGGGAGCAAATATGATGTGTTTGGCTATTCGGCAGAACGCAAAATGGAACGTGCCCTGATTGAGGAATATAAAACCACAATCGAAAATCTGCTTACCAAGCTCTCAGAAAACAATCGCCAGTTCGCAAGTGCCATTGCGCGTATCCCTGATGATATCCGTGGCTTTGGCCCGGTAAAGGAAGCTGCTTTCAAAAAAGCTGAAGCAAAGAAACAGGACTTGCTATTGCAGTTTGAAAAACCAGCGCCTCAAAACAAATCCGGCAGGACAACCGAAGCTGAACCTGCCGAATAAGTTGCCTTCAGACAAATAGTCTGGTCGGGGATAATTTAGAAAATAAAGTCGTCGGATGCCAAATCGCTTGCAGCAACATTCTCAAGAAGAATTGTGCCATAGCCATCAACATCAATTAATGCACCATTGGCCGTATCAGTAATTGTCAAATCACTTATATCCTCAATGCCTTCAAGATCCAGCCAGATACGGTCTGTACGACCAGCACCTGCTTCAAAGTCTGTAATGACATCGTCACCAAATAAGTCCTTGTACAAGAAAACATCATCACCTACGCCGCCTGTAAGAATGTCATCATCCTGCATACCGATGATGTAATCATTTCCGCCGCCGCCATTAATGGTATCTGCACCACCCTGGCCAACCAGTCTGTTTTGCGCATCATCACCGATGATGATGTCATCAAAATCCGAACCATCGACATATTCAATGCTTACATAAGTATCGCCATTTGCCTCACCAGCAAAACCGCCGTTTGCAAGATCGACACCAACACCAGCTTCCGCATCGCGGTAAACTGCAGTATCACCACTATTCGCGCCGCCATCAAGATGGTCAGCACCTTCACCACCTATGAGATAATCTTTACCTTCACCACCATAAAGCTGGTCGTCGCCTTTATCACCAACAAGACGATTTGTATTTGCGTCACCTGTAAGAATATCGGCGTAATAAGAACCGTAAATATACTCAATGCCAGTCAGTGTATCACCTTCAGCAAAACCTCCAGAACCAACGCCAGTTTCAAGGTTTACGACAACGCCCTCTGTTGACCAATCATACTCAGCAACATCACGGTCACCTGCACCACCATCAAGATGGTCAGCACCACGACCACCCAGAAGCGTATCGTTGCCTGCGCCGCCATACAGTTCATCGTTACCATTATGGCCGACCAGACGGTTAGTATTTTCATCACCTGTTAGAACATCATCATGTGTTGAACCATGAATGAACTCAACGTTGTCATATGTATCACCTTCTGCATCGCCGCCTTGACCAGTACCACTCTCAAGATTAACTACAACCCCGGTTGCGCTTGCTTCAAAAGCAACAATATCACGATCACCTGTGCCACCATCAATCTCATCAGCACCTTCACCACCAATGATAGCATCGTTACCAGCGCCACCTTCAATTACATCGTCACCTGCGCCGCCATCAATAAGGTCATCACCACCATCGGAAGTTTCTATATTGCTCAAATGGCCTACATTGGGCGAAGATAATAGATCGATTGTTTGACCGTTAGTATCAGGACCTAAAAAATCAACGCTTAATACATCACCACCACGATTCTCAAAGAAAAGAATCTCAATAGTATGTATGCCTGAATCAAGAAATATCTGACCATCCTGAGATTCAGGTGCATGCAAACCATCATTAATTACAACAATTTGCCCATCGATTATAAGCGCAGAACCATCATCTGAATTTGTTGAAAAATCATATGTTCCAGCTTCATCAATATAAATCTCACCGTTATAACGAACAGAATATGTATCGTGAGAATTTGTAAGCTCCAGTGCCAAATCGCGAACATTCAGATCATCGGCAACTCCAGTAAAATCAGGATTTTCATCTGGAATATTATCAACAGTAAAGCCTGAAGGAACTATATCAAAAAACTCATACTCCAAACCAGGAAGCAATCCGGAAATCTCAATGTCTGCAGGTGATACCGTTTGTGTTACTGTCAATTCATCACCAACTTGCCCAGAAGATAAAATATCAACGCTCTGACCATTCGTGTCGGGACCTGAAACCTCAACTTCTAGAACATCGCCTCCTCTATTCTCAAAGAATAGAATTTCTATTTCGTACGTGCCTGGCCCTAATACAATAT
The DNA here is from genome assembly GCA_937923355.1 of uncultured Rhizobiaceae group bacterium. Next base: position 2,294 of record CALAIO010000072.1, read on the forward strand.
CACCATCGCGAGTTCTTGCGCCGTGCAACCCATCATTTGAAACGACTTCAACACCGTCAATAAAAAGAGCACTACCATCATCTGAACGAGTAGAAAAAGTATAACTTCCAGCTTCATCAATATGGATTTGTGATATGTAACGCACTGCGTAAGTCTCACCAGAGCCGGTCAAGGATCGAGCAAGCCCGTTCACATCCAAATTATCTGTTGATCCGGTAAAGTCCGCACCAGTGGTAGGAATGTTATCTACAGTAAAGCCTGATGGCACAGAGTCGTAAAATTCGTAATTGATGTTTGAGACAATGCCGGTTGCTACAATTGTAACATCCTGGCCATTTACAACTGCAGGATCGAGCAATACTGTAGCAGTTCCATCAGAAGAAAGAGGCAAGCCATTCGTTTGCGGAACACCATTAACAGTATAATTTATATTATTACTGTTGAATGGAAGATTGTTAAGTTCAGCTCTATATTCAAGTGGCACATTAGGATTTGTAGACGAAGTATCTGCCAATATGATGTCGTTACCGTCACCCGCAATGATGGTATCATCATTCATAGAGCCACCTATTAAATCTTGGTTTCCTGTACCATCGATAACTGTATCACCACCGTGCAAATAATCAGGATTATGTTCTTTTGGGCAATCGTGCATTTCTTTAGGCCCCTGTGCCATTACTTTTTGATATAGTTTTCTAATGTTCAAAACTACATACAAAATCTCAAAATAGCTTTTAGAGATGAGTAGAAATTCTAATGGTATTTTGACTGCTGATTTAAGTTTCGATTAACCAAAAATGCCCAATAACAAAAAAACCTGGCAAAAATTGCCAGGTTTAAAAAATGCTTATCTATTAAGTCCCTAATATGAATAAGGATTACGGTGTCCAGTAATTAAACTGAAGCTTAGCCATCTTCTCATCAAACAAGCCGCGAAGATCAACGATTGGTGCACCGCGACCAACGACTGAAGCAAGTCTGAAAAGATCAATCTCTTCAACAAAGCAATCGTGTTTTGCAGTCACAACAACGGCATCATACGGACCTTCTTCTTCCAAAGAGTTGATAATCTTGGCACCGCGACCACCTTCAAAATGACCATCATCTGCGATTGGGTCATATGAGAAAACATCCGCACCGCGTGTCCAAAGACTGTCCATCACTGCAAACGATTTAGAGTTACGAATGTCTGGGCAGTTGTCTTTAAAGGCGCGACCTAAAACAAGAACGCGTTTGCCTTGTAGATTGTGTGATTCAGCATCAAGCATTTCGTGCAGCTTGTCAGAGATATAATGCGCAGTACGCTCATTCACCTGACGTGCAGAAGAAACCATCTCCATGGCAAGACCATGACCACGACCAGCACTTAAAAGGTAA
>CALAIO010000073.1 GCA_937923355.1 uncultured Rhizobiaceae group bacterium
TCGGAGATGACCATGAATGAAGATAAAATTGATGATGCGGTATTAGCTTTATTATACTTAGGGCGGCATAGTTCAGATCGAACCGAGGATGTCCGCACATGGAAGACGTTCGATTGGTCGGTCATGGAACGATTACATGCCAAAGGGCATATCACTGATCCCGTTGGTAAAGCTAAGTCTGTCGTATTTTCAAAAGAGGGGTTGAAACAGGCTAAACATTTATTTGAAGAATTATTTGGCTCAGCTACTGACGCCTAAAATGGGCTGCTTTTAAATAGCTTTAATCTGCCCGCGTTTGAAGCCGGTTAAAACCTTCAAAAATTACCATGCCCGCAATCATTGCACCTAAGAAGATTATAATGGGTAGCCCGCCAATAAATAACGCTGCAATGGCAGGCCCTGGGCATAAGCCAACAAGGCCCCAGCCAATGCCAAATAATACGGCGCCTATCGCGAGTTTCTTATCAAGTGTTCGATTGCTTGGAACCTGAAAACGGTCGGACGCAAAGGGTTTAGTCTTTTTCCAAGTTAGCCTGTATCCGATAGCAGTAACAATAAAGGCCGCGCCCATGACGAAAGCTAAGGATGGGTCCCAATCACCGAATATATCTAAAAAGTCGATGACTTTGGCAGGATTGACCATTTGGGATATAACAAGACCTAGCCCAAATACGAGGCCAGCAAAGAGAGCGCTTAAATGACGTAACATATCAACCCCCCAACATTGTTCTGGCAGCGGTAACAGTCAGCATGCCTGCGCCCATAAATAATAGCACAGAAACAAGTGACCTAGGTGATAGCCGTGACAAGCCGCACACACCATGACCACTCGTGCAGCCTGATCCAAGGCGCGTCCCAAACCCAACTAAAAGCCCTCCGATGATCACCAGAGGCATATTTGCAGAGAGGTCAAACTCTATGTCTCTGCCCGCGGCAGCTTGATAAATAATAGGGGCGGTTACCAAGCCTAGGACAAAGAGAATGCGCCACAGCTTGTCGCCGTTCTTGGCAAATGCGACTCCGGAGAAGACACCGCTTATACCTGCAATGCGCCCGTTAAAGGCCATAAGAATTACGGCAGAGAGACCAATAAGTGCTCCACCAATTGAAGCGGTGAGAGGCGTAAAGTTTTCCATGGAATGCCCTTTCATATTTTGTACATCTTATAACACTTGACGATTTTGTAAAGTGTTATAAGATGTGTGAAAGGAAACCTTATGGTCAGCAGCACAATTGATATGATGCCTCAAGCTGAGGAAGCAACGCGGCTTATGAAAGCGCTGGCTCACCCCGAACGATTGATGATTTGCTGTCAGCTACGCGAAGGGGAATTATCTGTCGGCGAGATTGAGATCACTTTATCTATTCCCCAACCGAGACTGTCTCGGGAGCTTGGAAAATTACGCGAACACGGCATCGTAGGGACGCGGCGTGAATCCAAATCTATTTTCTATCATTTAAAAGATAACCGCATCCGCGCAATCGTTGATACGCTTTGTCACGTTATGATGACGGAAGGGAGAACGTTATGATTCCAATTGTTAAATGCTTTTTTGATGACGTTACAAACACCGCAACCTATGTGGTGTCTGAGCCAGATGGCAAAAGCTGCGCGGTGATAGATTCTGTTCTAGATTATGAGGCAAAAGCGGGGCGCACGGCAACCACGTCCGCGGATAACGTCATTGCGTACATCCGTGAAAATAAGCTGAACTGTGAATGGATTTTAGAAACCCACGCCCATGCGGATCACTTTTCCGCAGCACCTTATTTAAAAAATAAGGTCGGCGGTAAAATTGCGATTGGGGAACATATTCCCGAAATACAGCGTGTGTTTGGCGTCATATTTAATGCGGGCCATGCGTTTAAATCAGACGGCAGTCAATTTGATGAATTATTCAAAGATGGCGAGATCTTTCACATCGGCTCGATGCCCGTCCATGTGATCTTCACCCCAGGTCATACACCCGCCTGTGTTAGCTATCATATCGGTGACGCCGTGTTTGTGGGCGACACTTTATTTATGCCGGATTACGGCACAGCGCGCTGCGATTTCCCGGGCGGGGATGCGGCCACACTTTACAGTTCAATTCAGAAAATATTCGAGTTGCCCGATAAGACCCGCATGTTCTTGTGCCACGATTACAAAGCGGCAGGACGCGATACGTTCATTTGGGAAACGACTATCGGTATTCAGAAAGCGTCTAACATCCATATTCATGATGGTGTCACCAAGGCTGACTTTGTATTGATGCGAAATGCGCGAGACAAAACGCTCGGCCTGCCCAAATTGATCCTGCCGTCTATTCAAGTGAATATGCGAGCTGGAGAATTGCCGCCGCCTGAAGATGACGGACATCATTATCTCAAAATTCCAATTAACCGAGTTTAGGGGCTGTGATGAATATCAAACAGCTAACCGAAAACATCTCGGTCTCCGCGCAGATCAAACATAACGATATGGCCGGCATTGCGAAGCTTGGATTTAAGACGGTCATAAACAATCGTCCTGACCGTGAAGTTCCCTTCCAACCGCGATCAAAAACACTTGCTGCGCGCGCT
>CALAIO010000074.1 GCA_937923355.1 uncultured Rhizobiaceae group bacterium
TGAGCAAGCGATCAAGGGCGCCGGTTTAAACAAACAAGCCTATGACCTGACATATGTTGAAGACAGCAATTCCGTTATCGTGAACGCACCGGTGAGTTACATAGCCAGTGTCGAATTGATTGCAGAAGCTTTAGGCAAAAATAAAAGTAACAAAAGAGATAAACTAAAGATCATTCGCTACGGCAATATAAGCAAAAACTAACGTAGATTTCTACGTAGTTTTCCTTATGCGCCTAAGCACAAATGAACAAAAAACAACGTAGTGGATGTGGTATAACACATACACGAGCTAACAGTTTTACACACGGAGTATGTGATGACCGCACCAAATATTGACTCAGTTTCAGCAACAGGCGCCAAGCCAAACTCTACATCTAATACACAAGGGCAAGGTAACGCAAAACTTACCGAAGCATTTGAGTATGCGATTAAAGGTGCAACTCAGACGTTGACCATTACAACCAAAAAGGGCGCCGACCTTTACGCGTTGAAACAACGTCCACAATAAAACTAAAGCCAATAAGGCTCCGCATAAACGAAAAGCATAACAGACCGAACGAGTTTTAAATGAGTGTACATAATCTAATCGATACTGGTATTTCAAAGATACATGCTGCAGACGCAAGTCATGCCAAGGCTTATCTTACCAATGCCAATGACACTTTAAAGCATGCTGGTCATTACATGCTGGAAGTGTTGAATGGCCCACATGCTGGCTCAATCCACATTCAAAAAAATGGTTCGATTAGCGTAGGAAGTTCATCAGAAAATGATGTTATCCTATTCGCTTCCAACGCATACCCAAACCATTTTGAAATCAAACTTACGGCTGGCCTTGTTTCCAAACTTATGGTCAAACCAATAGATGCACCTGTCACACTTGATGACGGGTCAATCGTTGAAGTCGGACAAGAAGCGGAAATCTCGACAGATGAGTTAATTACCTTTGCAAATACAGAAATCACAATTTCCCGAATTGCCGATCCGAAGTCATTTGTGAAACCCGCAATAAGAGTCGTGGCTTTTGTATGTTTACTGGCAATGATACCTTTGATTTATGGCATTGCAGCAGGTTTCTTAGGTACGGTCGCAGAAGCAGGTTCACGCGTTGTGAGCTCAGTGCAACACGGCATCGAAAAAACATCCAGCAAACTCATTGGTACGGTAGCGACATCGCCTAATCAAGATCATGATCAGGCTTTTGCCTGGACTGTTCGTGTAAAGCTGGAAGACCTTCAACTCAATCACAAGCTACGCGTCAGCCCTACTGCTGACGGCTCCATCCGTGTTCAAGGTAATGTTTCTGACAAGGAACTTCCAAGATGGACTAGCTTTTTGCAGTGGTACGACACAACGTCAAATTTTCCGCCACTAATTCGTGATGTTAGCCGTGCAAAAGTTGGCACTGACCTACCGCAAATCAAATCTGTCTGGCTAGACGACAACCCTTCTGTATTCTTTAAAGACGGCACAGTTGGCAATGTAGGCAGCAGCTTAAAAGCAGGTTGGAAAATTGTCAGCATTGATGATGCAAGCGTAATGATTGAGCGTGATGGCGCAATCATTTCCCTGACTTACTGATCGTAATAACAAGCTCAATTCTTAATCTGAGTCCGTCTAGCAGACTACTGTAAGCAATGGGTTTTACGTAGATTAACTCAGCAGTTGGCACGATAATTGCTTCTTAAATACGTAATAGCATATGCGCATCAAAAGAGTGATAAATGTCTCGTATTGAAACAAGAAATAACAGTGCCGTCTCACCAAATCATAATCAGGTTGATGTTAAGGGCAATTCAAAACTGAACAACGCTGCGACGCCACAAGCGATCAAGCAGTTTACAAACATACGTTCAAAGTTTTCTGGTTCTAAAAAACTCACTTCAAAAAAAGCAAAAAAACTTGTTGCTGCAAGCGATATCGCAGAAACAGATTTACAGCCATTATCTGGTAAAAATCGTGATCAGATGATGGGCGATCTTTCACGCATATTAGTGGCGATTACTTCTTACGATGATGCAAAAGGCGAGGACGAGACCTCACAACTTTGCAAGGTAATGCTCAACGAACACATTCGCCGCCTGGCAATGATTGCCGGTACTGAAATTGTCTCTGATGGCCTGAAAGGGAGTGCATAACATGGCGCTAAATCATTTCGCATCACAGATAAAAGAAACGCAAGAAACCCAGATTACGCAAACCGTAACAGCGGAAAATCAGCCAGAGCAACCACAGTCAAGGCTTGCCAAGCTGGAAGCCATAAAAATGGAAAAGGCAAAGCAAAAGCCTGGTATGCAACCTGTTGTAAAACTTTCGACAGACGCAAAGGCAAAAGCTGCGGCACAAAACAATGTTGATAAAGCCATCCAATCAGAGGCGAACATCAATCCTGCATTGAAGGAAATTCCACTAACATGGAGCGACCAACAAATGCTTTGCGCACTTTCCGCCATGCAAATCAGATATGGCCGTGCAAATGAAGCTATTCCATATCTGATGATGATCAGAAAAATTAATCCAAAGAATACTGAGTGTGCAAGATTACTGGCGCTCGCCTTTATGCGTCTTCAACGCTGGGCAGAAGCCGAAGCAATGGTCGAAGAATATGACTATTTGCAAAAGGCAAACTCCGGAAGTCCATTAGACGGCGTGGTGCTTTTGTTCCGCAGCCTGATCTCATTCAAAACAAACAGAATAGCAGATGCCAAAGCGTGGTTTGGCAAGTTTCGTTCTTTTAACAAGGTAAGCTGATATGAAATTACTTAGTCTCTTTAAAGGTCGTCAGGACTTGGCACTTGTTGCCATGTTGATGATGATTGTTTTGGTAATGATCATTCCATTACCTACCATATTGATCGATTCACTCATCGTTTTGAACATCACGCTTACAATCATGATTTTGATGGTTGCTGTTTATCTGCAAAGACCAGACGACTTTTCTGTTTTCCCGGCCGTAATCCTGATCGCAACCACCTTTAGGTTGGCCGTATCCGTTTCAACCACACGCATGATTTTGTCAGAGGCAGACGCTGGCGACATTGTGGAAACCTTCGGCACCTTTGTGACCGCAGGCAGTGTTGCAGTCGGACTTGTAATCTTCTTAATCATTACAACTGTGCAATTTGTGGTTATTACCAAAGGTTCTGAACGCGTTGCAGAAGTGGCTGCAAGATTTACACTTGATGCCCTTCCCGGCCGTCAGATGAGTATTGATGCTGAACTGCGTGCAGGTGATATTACTTCAGAGGAAGCAACTACACGTCGTCGCAAGCTGGAAAAGGAAAACCAGTTCTTCGGCGCTATGGACGGCTCAATGAAATTCGTAAAAGGCGATGCCATTGCAGGCCTGATTATCATTGCAATCAACCTTGTTGGCGGCATTTCAATTGGTATTCTGAACGAAGGCATGTCTGCAGCAGAAGCGGGTTCTGTCTATTCAAGACTGACTGTCGGTGACGGCCTTGTAGCACAATTGCCAGCGCTTATCATGGCGATCTGTGCCGGTACAATCATCACACGTGTTACAACAGAAAACGAGCAAGACCTTGGTTCAGACATTACTGAACAGCTTATTGGAAAATCAAAATCCCTTTATGTTGGTGCAGTTCTGGTCGCACTGATCGGTCTTATCCCAGGTTTCCCAACTATGCTCTTCTGGGGT
>CALAIO010000075.1 GCA_937923355.1 uncultured Rhizobiaceae group bacterium
CAACCTGTAAACCCTTTGCAATATTGGTTACGCGTTCAATCAGTTCGTCATGGATAGAACTATTTACAATCACCCTCGACATGGCAGAGCAAACTTGTCCAGCATTGAAATAAATGCCCCAACGGACATCATTTTCAAATGCATCCAAGTCTGCATCATCATGTACAATTGCAGCAGATTTGCCACCCAGTTCCAGAACACACGGTACAACATTTCTTGCAGCAGCAGTTGCGATTGCAATGCCAGTTGGAACAGAACCGGTAAACACAATCTGATTAACATCTGGATGAGATGAAAGTGCAGCACCTGCTTCATTACCAAGTCCACACTGAATATTGACTGCACCGGCAGGTAATCCTACTGCCTCAGCAGCATAGGCAAACCAAGCATTTGTAATAGGCGTCATTTCAGGTGTCTTGATAACGACGGTATTACCAGTTGCAAGCGCTGCAGAAAGCGAACGCGCAGTCATTTCAACAGGATAATTCCAAGGAATAATTTGTGCGGAAACACCAAATGGTTCGTAAGTTGTAAAATCAAAATACCCTGAACCAAGTGGAATGGAACGTCCTTCAACGGTTTCGGCCTGATTGCCGTAATACTCAAAATAACGCGCTGCACCTTCGATTTCTATGCGTGATTCCCAAAGGGGTTTGCCCTGTTCAAGCGTTAGGATAGGTGCAATCTCGTCAATATGCTGCAGAAGAAATTTTCCCATTGCAATGACCATGCGACCACGCTCTACAGGTCGAAGATCAGACAATACGCCTGATTGGTGGACACGCTTAGCCGCTTGCACCGCTTTATTAACATCACTTGCATCGGCTAAGGCGTGTTCTGCCAGTTTTTCGCCTGTTGCAGGATTGATAATGTCTATGCGTCCAGCGCCGCCATCAACCCATTGCCCGTCAATATAATTTTGCCAATATGATTTTACATCAACCATCAATTGCTTCTTTCATCCATTTTTGAAGGTGCATCACAGGATGCTCCGAGTTCACGCCACACTTTGGATCAACGATAAGCGGACCAGGTTTGTAGCCTCTTGAATTTAAGCCACGTTGAACGGACTCAACCAAATGAATGTCTTCTTCAACAGTGGTTTCTCGATCTTGAATTGCAAGTTGTCTGACAGTGTCATCTTCTTGTCCATCAACACTATACCACCCACGCCAGACAACGACATGGTCTTCATCCAAAGCACGCCAGTGATAAGTATTAAGCACATTGCCTGGATAAACCTGAAACGAGAACATCGGCCATAGAAACCAACTTGAATATTCATCATGATGCTGCATGCCTGATTGAATATCATAGGTCATGCTCTCAAGGCTTTGGCACTCTGTTGTATGGCGTAAACACATACCTTGAGGTTGGATATCATAGGTTTCGGGCTTAACAACACCATTTGCAAATGTTGGGTGATTAAGTGAGCAGTGATAACATTCTGAATAGTTTTCTACGGAAACTTTCCAGTTGCAGTTTTCAGGAATTTCTACCCATTCCAGAGGTTTAAGCTCTGGCCAATTAGGCACCCATTCTTCCAACTCTTTGCGCGCGTTAGGAAACCAATCTTCCATTGGTTTTGCATCAGGATCCAAATTCACAAAGAGAAAGCCTAAAAATTCTTCACATCGAATTTCGGTTAGGCAAATAGATGATTTATCAAAGCCCTCAACGGATTGGATGTTTGGTCCTGCACGTAGTTCGCCTGTGAGTTCATAAGTCCAGGCATGATATGGACAGACGACGACACTTGATTTTCCGCTTCCGCTTACAAGCTGATGGGCGCGGTGTTGGCAAACGTTATAAAAAACGCGAATTTTCTCATCTCGTCCACGAATAGCAAAAAGGCTTTCTCCTGCGATTTCAAAAGTAGCGTAGCAACCCACTTCAGTTAATTCTGATGTATGGCATCCAAATTGCCAGGTTTTTGCCAGCAATCCCTTTTGCTCAATTTTATAGACTTGCGGATCAGTATAATATTTGGCTGCAAGCGAGTGAACTGGTTTTGTCATATGTCGTCTGCCTCATACATTCCTAATGCACGGCGACGATTGTGAAACTTCTCAACACGCGTCACGATATCGTCGCTTGCATGTGCAATCACGAAGGATAAAAGCGTTTCCAAAAGCGCGATTGTTGCCACAGAAGAGGGAAAGAATTGCGGAGTATCGGTTGCAACGATAAAGCCGTGATCTGATTGCCTAATGATTGGGCTGGCAGGGCTGTCTGAAATTGCGACAATTGTCATTCCCTGTGACTTCGCAATTTTAACTGCTTCAACAACTTCGCGTCTATAAGGCTTGCAAGTTATAGCGATCAAAACATCATCTTTCCCAGCATAAGTAAGGTCATCCGTTGGGGTTGATCCGGATTTTGGAATCGCGTGAAATTGAACCATGCTGGTTGAAGCAAGATATGAAAAATTACTTGCATTGGAGTGGTTCACGCCAACGCCGAGTGTATAAACATTTTCACTATTCCAAATAGCTTCTGCAGCAGCTTCCAGCTGACCAGCCGATGTATTGGCAAATGTGCTTTCAATATTACTGAGCGCACCTTGTACCATATCTGCATAGAGACCGCCGAGGTCACCTGTCTTTTTTATTTCCTGAAGCCATCTTGCGCGATCGGGGAAATCCACACTGCCACTTCGAATGGCATCGCGAAATGGTTCTCGAAAATCTTCATACCCTTCAAACCCAACCTGACGTGCCATGCGAACGACCGTATTAGGTTTAACATTGGCAGCTTGCGCAATTTCACGGACAGTCGAAACGCCCACATCACGAGGGTTTTCCAGAACATAAGTTGCAGCTTTTCGCGCTTCTGGTGTGAGTTCACTCAACTCATCAGCAAGACGCGACAAAACAGAGGACGATACATTTGTTTGTTTCATAGTTGACTATGGTACATTTATACGATTATTTTGTCGAGACTATTTTTAAGAAAGAAATCGCTGTGATCGAGAAAAAGTTTCCCACGCAAGCAAGAGTCGTCATTGTTGGTGGCGGCATCATGGGATGTGGTATTGCTTACCACCTAGCACATGAAGGTTGGACAGATATCGTTTTGCTTGAGAAGGCAGAATTGACCAGCGGTAGTACCTGGCACGCAGCAGGACAGATCACACATTCAACGAGCTCCTTCGGATTAGGTAAATGCGTTGATTATAATATCGATCTTTATTCAAAAGTTCTTGAAGCTGAGACAGGTCAATCTTCTACATGGCATGGATGTGGTTCATTCAGACTTGCCTATACAGAAGATGAAATGGATTGGTTGAGACATACCCTCTCGGTTGGTCGTTCACTTGGCTTCAACATTGAACTTGTCGGACCAGAAAGAGTGCGTGAGTTACATCCGTTTTATAATCTGGATGGTGTTTTAGGTGCGCTTCATACACCCGATGATGGCCATGTCGATCCGTCTGGTCCAACCAATGCAATGGCAATTGGTGCACGCCAGCTTGGTGCGAAAATTATTCGACGTTGCCGCGCTACTAATATTACGCAAGCATCAAATGGCGAATGGGTGGTTGAGACAGAAAAAGGCACCATCACTTGTGAGCATGTTGTCAATGCAGGTGGTACTTATGCGCGTCAGATGGGTGAATGGTCTGGTCTTCAATTGCCAATGACATCCATGACACATCATTATTTTGTTACCGAAGAAGTGCCCGAATTCCAAAACCTTGAAAAAGAACTTCCTGTAATTCGTGATGATAAAAAGGTTTCTGGCTATATTCGCATGGAACAGAAAAAGGGATTGATAGGCATTTATGAGAAAACCAATCCTAATACGGTTTGGGAAGACCATTGTCCATGGGAATCGGAAAACGAACTTTTTGAAGCTGATTATGATCGTGTAATGCCATGGTTAGAAGAAAGCATGAACCGTATGCCAATCTTTGCGGAGCTTGGTATTCAACGCGAAGTGCATGGCGCAATTTCCCATCCGCCAGACGGCAATCCACTGATTGGTCCAGCACCCGGTGTTAAAAACTACTGGTGTTGTTGTGGTACGCAAATTGGCATTGGTTGGG
>CALAIO010000076.1 GCA_937923355.1 uncultured Rhizobiaceae group bacterium
AACCGCCTTTAAAGATAATAAAATCACCCTACTCGTTGCAAGCGACGTTGCTGCTCGTGGTTTGGATATTCCTGATGTTTCTCATGTCTTCAACTATGACGTACCTGTAAATGCAGAAGATTATGTTCACCGGATTGGTCGCACAGGTCGTGCTGGTCGCACTGGTGTTGCTTATATGATTGTCGTGCCCACTGAGCAAAAAGGCTTTGATGCTATTGAAGAGCTTATTGGACAGAAAATTGAATGGCTTAATGGTGAGGCCGTTGAATGGGATGCAAAGGCTGGACGTAGAGGTCGCGGTAAGTCAACGCAAAAAGGCAAAGACAAGCCTGCTTCAAAACAAAAGAACGATGCGCCTGCAAAAGAGACTGCAGCCAAACCTCAAAAGCACGATGAAGCACCTAAGCAAAATGCTAAACGCGGGCGTAAGTCTTATCACGAGCAAGTTGATTTAGAATATACAGATACAGATCACGCGTTTGGTGGCGAAGAACACATTCCGGCTTTCTTGCGTTAGTGCCCTGTAAACTCAATTGAAGCATCCCAAAATGCTGCTTCAATTTTGTGCCCATCATTATCAATCACAAAACACCCATAATATGGTTCACCGTAATATGGTCTAGGCCCTGGTTCCCCATTAGGTGTAGCACCCATTGCTATTGCAGCGTCCCAAAAAGCATGAACTTCTTCTTTTGATGCCGCTACAAATCCATAATGTGTGCCGTTAGCAGTTTCAGCAGGCTGCTCGTTTTCTGGTGTTTGAACCCAAAATTCTGGATACTCCTTGCCATAGGCAACAGCACCTTCATGTTCCATCACGCGCTTTGCACCAATTGTTGCCATGACCTTGTCATAAAATTTGACGGCCTTTTCAAAATCATTAGTTCCCAATGAAACATGAGAAATAATGCTTGGATTTGAGTCTGTCATATTTATTCTCCCAGTTACGTGGTTCTCCATACGGCTAAATTATAACCATCAAAGTCTTGGAACTCAAAACGTTCTCCGCCCGGAAAAGTGAATATCTCCTGAGTTATAATACCCCCAGCCTCTCTCACTTTTATCAGGCAAGCTTCAAGATTTTTATGAGAAAGCACAATCAGTGGCCCGCCAGTTGTTACTACACCTTGTGTCGTGAAACCACCCTTCATGCGGGCGTCATTAAACTCACAATATTCAGGGCCATAGTCCGTAAATGTCCAACCAAATACTGAGCCATAAAATTTTTTCGATCTTTCAATATCGCTTACAACAAACTCAATATAGTCGATGCAATTATTCTCTTGGGTGTTTTGGCTTACCACTGTTTTAGTCTTTCGTGATTTAAACGTTAAAACGGAATTTCAATTCCATCATAGCCGACGGTGAGTTTACCGCTGAAATGTTTCTTTCCTTCGGCAAGAAAATCCTTGCCAGACATATCAGGATCATCTGCTGGTATAAGATGATTAAACACCAAATGTTTGGCTTTGGCCATTGTAGCAATTTTGCACGCCTCCTCTACCGTAGAATGGCTAGCTAATAAATGTTGACGCAGTCGGCTCGCGTTTGGTGTTCGTTTCAACAAAGCCTCAACACCTTCCATCAGCATAACCTCATGCACTAAGACATCACATTCATTGGAAAAGGCTGCCAAAGGTTCGAAGTAAGCTGTATCGGCTGAAAATACAATATTCTGTCTCTCATTATCAAAAGACAGCGCATAGCACTCTGTTACGGGTGGATGATTCACTCTAAGTGCCGACACTTTAATGCTTTTTAATACGGATACAGAACCTTCAGTATAAACCTTTAGGTTGATGAGTTCGTCTAAAGGTATTCGTCCCTCATCTGCGACACGTATCTGATTATCAAACTGCATCGACTGTAAAAATGCGTCCAGATATTCTTTTATCCCCTCAGGCCCATAAACATCTACTGGTTTTCTTAGACCACTCGTCCATATCGTATGAAGCAAGGGTCCCAGTTCCAACAGATGGTCGCTATGCAAATGCGTTATGAATATTGCATCTATCTCAAGCAGGGAAACACAACTTGCAACAAGTGATCTGGTCACCCCAATTCCGCAATCAATGATGATTGTTTTGCCATCCATTATCAATAAGGATGATGTTGGCATCGCCGATGCAGAGCGCACTGCCGGCCCGCCTTTCGTGCCCAAAAGTATCAACCTGTTTTGCTTTGTTATTCTAATCTGAAAGCTCCATTCCCATTGTCCAAAAATCTGCTTCCAGGCGCGTTGCTTGTCTGAATAGCTCAAGAAGCCTTGGGTAACGTGCTTCCGTGAAGCTAGTTTCAGCCAAACTATCAAGCAATGCACCAGCACCATTGGCAACTTCCTGATATCCTTCAGAGGCATACTCTGAAATCCAGACCGTGTAAGGATTATCGTCAGATTGCCCCCTTGACAGTTTGCTCAAACGTTCGCCAATTTCTGCGTATCCTATCATGCAAGGCGAAAGTGCAACAAACAGATCGAGAATATCACCCGCCTGCCCTGCTTCCAGGACATAACGTGTATAAGCAATCGTTGATTTGGCTTCGGGCGTGTTTTCAATTTCTTCTTCGTTCAACCCCCATTCGGCACAAAGTTTAAGATGAAGCTGCATTTCCATATCAAGGATTGCCTTAAGCCCCTCCAAGCAACCGCGCATTTCAGCAAGATTACGTGATTTATAGACCGCTAGTGCATATGCGCGGGCAAATTGAATTAAAAAAAGATAATCCTGAACAAGATAATGCTGAAACGAAGCCTTTGCCAAAGTGCCATCGCCCATCTGTTCAACAAATTCATGTTCTGCATATGATTTCCAATCATCGGCACAATCCGATTTAAGTCTGCTAAATAACTTCATTTTCTAACTGCTCTCGTATCAGTATTTTCTTCTTTGAATTTTAATTCAAAATTTCTTGGCATGATCTTCAGTGCAATCACAAGGCTAGAACAGCCCAACCCACTGTATTAACTCCATATTTACCATGCGCATCCTAGGATTTCACTTAGCGATTCGCCTCGGGGGCTCCACATGCAGAATACTAATACACTTTCCAGACTGGTTATAGCGACCGGCTTGATACTATTAATCGCCTTTAGCGCTTATAGCCTATTGCCGGGCGCAGATACAATATCAAAGCCTTCTGTGACTTATCTTGCGCAAATGGAAAGTAATTTTGTTGTTTGGATGCTTATATGCGCAATTTTGGTCTTGTTTATGCAAGCCGGATTTTTGCTTCTTGAAGCAGGTGTAGTGCGATCTAAAAATTCAATCAATGTCGCTCAAAAGAACGCAGCAGACTTCGTTATCTGCGGTGTGATTTTCTTCCTGTTTGGCTTTCAAATCACCTTTGGCTTAGGGACTTCGCCGTTCTATGGATTTGGTGGCATTGACCCAATGCAAGGCAATGCAAGTGCACTGGTCGTTATGATTTATCAATTTGGATTTTGTGCGACAGCTGCCACAATCATATCTGGCGCCGTTGCGGAACGAATGAAATTTTCCAGTTATCTCTGCTTGGCAATCTTTGTTGCTGCTGTTGTTTACCCTATGTTTGCTCATATTGTCTGGGGCAATGCAATCCTACCTGAAAACCCTGCTTATCTTGCTGATAAAGGGTTCATTGATTTTGCTGGCTCAACAGTTGTTCACAGCACTGCTGCATGGATCGCGCTGGCAGCTATTATCGTTCTTGGCGCACGTAAAGACCGTTTTGATGAAAACAACAACCCTAGAGAGATAAATGGCCATTCAAGCGTTCTGGCTTTTATGGGTACAGTTATATTGCTCATTGGCTGGATTGGATTTAACGCGGGTGGTGTTCAACCTGAAGCTCCTATTCTACCGCAAATTATTGCAAATACCATCGTAGCGGCATCTTTTGGTGCAACTGCTGGTATGATTTTAGGCTATGTATTTGATCGCGGCTTATTCAAACCTATGGCAACCATTGTAGGGCTACTTGGTGGCCTTGTTGCTGTTACTGCGGGTGTATCCATCGTCTCAATCTCTGGTGCAGCATTGATTGGTATTACAGGTGGTGCGGTAGCAATCATTGGGTCTTATTTTATAGCTCATAAACTCAAGCTTGATGATCCACTGGATGTAGTGCCCGTTCATGGTATTGCGGGCATAACAGGGACTTTGCTTTTGGTTGTCCTGGGTGATGAAACGCAAATGGTAAACAGCTCACGCTTTGACCAGTTCATAATCCAACTTGAAGGGGTTGGACTTAATTTTCTTTGGAGCTTCGGGCTTGGTTATATTTTCCTGCGAATTCTAAGTTTCTTCTGGAGCATTCGAGTTACAGAGGAAGAAGAACTAATTGGCCTAAATGCTACAGAACATGGCACTACGCTGGGTGTTGATAAATTACGGATGGCAATTGATAAAACACTTGAGGCGCCAGATATTGCAACCAGCGAACATGCTCTAAAAGACTATAGAATTGACATTGAACATGGTGAAGAATCTGCAGAAGTTGCAACCGCTTTTAATGCAATTCTTGATAAACATACCAATACCATCATCAAGCTTGATGAGATGACGAAAAAAGCTAATTCAGCCAATGAAGCAAAATCAGAATTTCTTGCAAACATGAGCCACGAAATTCGCACCCCGATGAACGGCGTTATGGGAATGGCTGAAATTCTCTCAAAGACCAAACTGGATGACAAACAACGTTCTTTTGTGAATATCATAACAAATTCAGCTTCGTCTTTGCTGACAGTGATTAACGACATTCTCGATTTCTCCAAAATCGAAGCTGGAAAAATGCAGCTTGATCGCAAGACCTTTGACCTACACATGCTGGTGGGTGATGTAACGCAAATGTTGTCTGCACGAATTACTGAGAAAAATCTTGAGATGATTGTTCGTATTCGCCCTGATTTACCGCAAATGTTCGTAGGG
>CALAIO010000077.1 GCA_937923355.1 uncultured Rhizobiaceae group bacterium
TAAAGCTGCTGCGGTGACCACGGTGAAAGCCTCTTCCTCTAAAGCCGCCTCTGTGTCCGCGGAAGCCGCGCTTGAAGCCTACCTGAACCAAGTCACCAGCCTGAGTTGTTTGCGTCAGCGGGATAGGGTTGATGTTAAGGGGGGCTGCTTGAGCCGTTGTCGCAAACCCTGCGCCGGTCGCGAAAATCGTTGCGGTGGCGATTATTGCGTAACCTGTTTTTTTAATGCTTTGAGTGAACATGTGTTAATTCCTCTTTCCAGAAACAAACTATTCGTTTCTTGCTGTAATAAAGAATTAACCAAAACAGATCTGAATGCCGTGCAATATCGCACACATGCTTCAATGCGTTGATATAATTGTAAAAATTTATGCTTATGGCGCTTTTATGCTATGGAGTCAGTTGCTGCTTTCAGCCATTCCAGAGTTTCCCCGTCGAGATGTGGGAAAAGTTTTTCAAGAACCTTTGCATGATAGTCATCGACCCAATTCCTCTCATCTTGTGTCAGAAGAGAAGGGTTGATCAAGCGCTTGTCCATGGGTGTCCAGGTGATATTTTCAAAACGGTGGGTTTGAATGTTACCGCCAATGTCTTCCAGTTCCGTAACGATAACAAGGTTTTCAATTCGAATTCCGTATTGGCCTTCGATGTAATAGCCCGGTTCGTTTGAGAGGATCATTCCAGGTTTCAGAACTTCCATGGCGCGACGGTGAATGCCCTGAGGTCCTTCATGAACATTCATATATGAGCCAATGCCGTGGCCTGTGCCATGGGCATAATCCTTGCCGTTTTGCCAGAGTGCATTTCTTGCAAGCGCATCCAAATCAATACCGCGGGTACCTTTTGGAAAGCGTGCCTTGTCTATCGCGATATGGCCTTTTAGCACGAGCGTAAAATCGGTGATGGCTTCTTTTGGTGCTTCACCAACTGCGATGGTTCTCGTGATGTCTGTCGTGCCGTCATTATATTGCCCACCGGAATCCACCAGATAAATTTCGCCATCCCCAAGCGTTCTGTTGCTGGCTTCGTTAACGCGGTAATGGGGCAGGGCAGCATGCGGGCCAGCGGCGGAAATCGTATCAAAGGAAATTTCCTTCAGTTCACTGCCCATGGCTTTTGCATTTGCAAGACGAATTGTTTCCAGTTTTTTGGCTGCGTCGATTTCAGTGATTGTTCCTGGTGTTTGTTTATCCAGCCAAGACAGAAATTTCACCATGGCAACACCGTCACGAATGTGCGCATTGCGTGCGCCTTCGAGCTCTATTTTGTTTTTCATGGCGCGAGGAAGGATGACCGGATCTCTGCCCTTTATGATTTTACCCTTTGCTTCTTCGATAATATTCACAAGTGCCACGGACACACGATCCATGTCACCCAAGGTAGATGCGTTTACCGAAAGCTTTTGTAACTCGGAGACGAGGTTTTTGGGCGGATGTTGTGTTGCGATGTTCGATAGATAAGTCTTGACCTCACTATCCAGTTTTTCTTCTTCTATGAAAACCTGAGGTTTCCCTTTGGCGGGTACAATAGCATAGCCAAGTGCGAGGGGATTGTGGATGACATCTTTGCCGCGAATGTTGAAGAGCCAGGCGAGCGAAGCTGGATCGGTCAAAAGCGTGAAGTCGCATTCTTTTTCTTTGATCAGTTTTTGAATTTCAGCAATTTTTTCTTTCGCTGACTTGCCTGCGTATTTTACATCATGTAGGCTAACGCTTCCCATCGGTTTGGCAGGTTGGTCGTGCCAAATGCGGTCAATCAGATTATCACTTGCTTGCAGTTTGCACTTTGCTTTTTTTGCAGCGGCTTCAAATGTCTTTATCTGGTTGGGTGTCATGAGCCACGGATCGTAGGCAATAATATCTTCTGCGCCCATGTTCTCCTCAATCCATTTGGAAGGGGGCGTGGTAACAGAATTTTCTGCTGTAAAGGCAGTGGCATCGATTTGCTCGTTGAGTTGAACCGTATAGCGCCCGTCAGAGAAGACTGCAGCCTTATTAAGCGCGGCAATGCAAAAGCCTGCTGACCCAGTAAAGCCCGTTAGCCATGCCAAGCGTTCGGCGCGCTTGGGCAGGTATTCATTTTGATGCTCATCAGCATGTGGTACGAGAAATGCGGTTACAGCTTCATTTTGCATTTCCATACGCAAGGCAGAAAGACGTGTCTTTCCTTTTGACTTTTCTGAACTTGAAGTGAAGTTTTGGAACATGAATACCTACAGATGTTTGTGACAATTTATTAACAGAGTGTTGTTTAAGCATTGCGCAAACTGCATAGCTCGCCTGCGTTTAACCCACTACCTGAATATTTTTGCATATCATATATTCCAATCATCGGAAGCAACAAAGCTTACGAAACAAAAAAAGGGAATAAGCAATGTCAATGTTTTCAAACCTAATCAGAGCACGTGAAAAACAAGCTGAACTTAGCGTACACGCTTACCTTGCACAATTCGACGACAATACATTGTCTCGCATGGGTGTAAACCGCAAGAGCTTAAAAACAGGCGG
>CALAIO010000078.1 GCA_937923355.1 uncultured Rhizobiaceae group bacterium
GACAAGGTCATCACGACGACCATCAGGATGGTTAAAACGACCCAAGGCGCGTAGCCTGAGGTGATGTTGACGATTTGCTCTGCGATCAATTGCGTACCGCCTGAGGCTTCCAGTGCAGTTCCCAATGGTATCATGGAACCCAGCAAAACAATCACTGGCCATTCAACATAATCATAGACATTTCTGATCGGTACGATATCCAAGAGCACATAAAGCGCGACCACGACGCCAAGTGCTACTGCCAGATATAAAAAGCCAAAACTTGCCAGCGCAATCGCAGCGGCAAAAATGCCTGCAGCCAGCCAGGCGCGCGTATGTTGCGTGACGGACAAGCCTCGCTCAGCCAATGGCATGGCGTTTAACCAACCGATGGTTTCATCCAGATTTTCTGCAGGGCCAATCAAGAGCAGAATGTCACCCACCTTAATTTTTTCATGGCGAACACGCTTGGTAAAGCGCCTGCCTTTGCGCGATATGCCAAGCAGCGCTACGCCGCGTCTTGCACGCAGACGAATATCAATTGCCGCACGCCCAACTATGCGGGTCTCAGGAGTAACCAAAACTTCTGTAAGTTGAAGATCGCCAATGGCTTTTTCGTTTGTGGTTTTCTCACCAAAAAACTCAAGTGCATAAACGCCTCGGAAACGGTCGATATCTTCTGCCGCAGCTTCAACCACCAACATGTCTGAAGCGCGTAGTTCGAGGCTAGAGCTAAACCCTCGCAAGCGACGATTGTTTCGCACAACACCCAGAATAACCAGATCATGTTCATTGGCTTCATCGTATAAATCGCGCACTTGCATCCCTATGGCCTTTGATTTTTCATTCAAGACCAACTCTGCAATGTAATCTTCCAGATCCATGCCACTTGCATCACCCTCAACATTTTCATCAGCCCCTGGCACTAAGCGCCAGCCAAAGAGTGCGACAAATAAAATTCCAACACCCGCGCAGACTAAGCCTACAGGCGCAAAGTCAAACATCTGGAAAGGGGCGCCAGCAACAGTCTCTCTATATTGTGCGATAATGATGTTTGGCGGTGTTCCGATGAGGGTTACAAGCCCTCCAAGAATTGTTGCAAAAGACAGCGGCATTAGCGTTGCTCTGATGCTTCTGCCTGCTTTCTTCGCTGCTTGAATATCGACTGGCATGAGAAGTGCTAAAGCTGCAACATTGTTCATGAAAGCAGATAAAATTGCCCCCGTGGAGGCCATGATTGATATATGCGCTCCAATACCTCTGCCAGTATCCACCACCGAGCGCGTGATAATATCAATAGCACCAGAGTTTTGCAGGCCGCGCGAAACGATTAGTACAAGCGCCACTATAAGTGTTGCCGGATGACCAAATCCTGAAAACGCATCTGAAGTTGGCACCACACCTAAAACGAGGGCTATCAGCAACGCACAGAAAGCTACAATATCATAGCGCCATCTTCCCCAAAGCAACATGGCAAAGACGCCTGCAAAAAGCGTAAACAATATGATTTGATCTGATGGCATAAGCGACTCCATTTGAACTTACCTCATAGTAAAGCTCGAAACAGAAGTTCACAACTTTAAGTTATGAATATAACAGTATTTCTAGACGGATTTTTCTTTTAACAAAAGGGCTGGCCTATCAAAGACCAGTGACACAACTTCTTTGGCATAGGCCAGCTCGTCCATACCTTGAATGATAGAAGTATGAAAATCATGCCCCTCTTCGTGTTCTAGGTGGGCAATGTCATGATAAGTTTCCTCAGCCAAATTGCTCACTTTGTTGCGCTTAATTTGTGTTTCAGTGATGTTGGATGTTGCGCCAAGCTTCAAATCATCAGAAGCTATTTTCCCATCAGGCTCATGATTTTCATCATTAACCGTCAACAACATATCAATCGCTTTGCCTTTTACGAGAATAGTATCGTGTGATAATTTACTGAGCGTTTCATAATTAATTCCAAAAGTTTTCAGAGCGTGTTTTAAACAGGTTTCCCCGGAATTGTCTTCGTCTGGCTCTTTTGGCTCAACCTCATCCTTCACCATTCTGGCATCTTTTTGATTGAGTATCAGAGGATTTTCATTTTTGGCATCTGTGTTGCCGTCAATTTTCGAGTTCGACAGTTTTACATTGTCATTGGAAGATGCGGAAGTTTCTCCAGCCTTATTGGCATTTTGAACCGCCTGCTCAAACATACGACCATTTGTATGCTCTTGCGATAAATCGAGCGCGCGCGTAGGCCTGCTGCTTACACCAAACCTTTGTTGATCAAGAGCAGTTGTGCTTCTGGATGCAAGCTTTGAATTAATTGCGTCGATTTCCATATCGTCTCCAAACCAAAATCAACAAACATTGATTAACTAGCTTCCTTTTCTGCATTATACAGAGACATTATTAAGTGCCTAATATTAGCTTAATGGCAGATTTCAGGAAAATTGGCAGATACTACCTAAAGCATGGTAAAGTTTACGCAGTCACAAAAAAGCCGCTCATGCCAAATGGCAAAAGCGGCAATTTAATCATTTGATTGTAAAGATTGATTTAGCCAACGATTTCGTTGCCAGCGAACCAGAATGCGATTTCTTCTGCTGCTGTTTCAGGAGCATCTGAACCGTGAACTGAATTTTCGCCCAGTGACAGAGCGAATTCTTTACGGATCGTGCCTTCGTCTGCTTCAGCAGGATTTGTTGCACCCATGACTTCGCGGTTTTTCAAAATTGCGTCTTCGCCTTCAAGAACCTGAACGATTGTTGGGCCTGAAGACATAAACTCTGTTAGCTCGCCAAAGAAAGGACGTTCTGAGTGTACTGCATAGAAAGCTTCTGCCTGACGCAGGCTCATGTGTACGCGCTTTGAAGCCACAACACGAAGGCCAGCTTCTTCCAGTTTAGCCGTAATAGCGCCTGTGAGGTTACGTTTTGTTGCGTCTGG
>CALAIO010000079.1 GCA_937923355.1 uncultured Rhizobiaceae group bacterium
GCAATTATTAATCTCTGCACCCACTGGCTTGTTCTCTGGCGGTACACATCGGACAGCATTAGTAATTGCAGATTGATTAAGCTCAAGACTGTCGTTTGGATCGGCGCCATAGACGCCAGTTGCAAAGCCAAATTTCAAAAGCGTTGCGTATAAAAGATCACCAGCCCAATCGCCTGTAAAAGGTCGCCCGGTTCGGTTTGCCCCGCGCATTCCGGGTGCAAGCCCAATGATTAAAAGCTTAACATCCGCATCGCCTTTTGAAGAAACCCAGGTA
Source organism: uncultured Rhizobiaceae group bacterium (assembly GCA_937923355.1). The sequence continues at coordinate 275 of CALAIO010000079.1, forward strand.
TCAACTGGTGCGTTATGCCAATCAGGTTCTTTAATGCGTTGCGTATCAATAAAGGTTTTCAGGCGCGGGCATATGTTGCAGTCGCGGTCTGGATCAACTTTTGTAAAGGGCATCAATAATCATCATCATAATCATCATCATCCATTTCAGAATCTGTATCATAATGTGGTTTTTCAGATGGGTCTCTACCTATTTCACTTTTCAAACTGGTAAGTTCAACAAAATTATCCGCTTGTCTGCGTAAATCATCTGCAATCATCGCAGGATTTGTCTGTGTCGTTGAAATAACAGTAACTTTTCGCCCTTTTCTCTGAAGAGCTTCCACGAGATATCGAAAATCACCGTCCCCAGAAAAGAGCACCATGTGATCGACGGTATTTGAAAGTTCCATGGCATCCACGGCTAATTCCATGTCCATATTGCCTTTTACTTTGCGCCTACCAGAAGCGTCTGTGAATTCTTTTGTTGGCTTTGTAATGACGCGGTACCCATTGTAATCCAGCCAATCAATTAATGGGCGGATGGATGAATACTCCTGATCTTCTATGAGCGCTGTATAGTAATATGCCCGTAACAGATATCCCTGCTCATGGAAAAAACTAAGCATCTTCTTGTAATCAATATCAAAGCCAAGTGCTCTTGAAGTTGCGTATAAGTTTGCTCCATCAATAAAAAGAGCAATTTTTTCGCGCTGGTCAAACATTATATACTACCCGTAAAAAATTATATTTAAGATTTAAATTAAGTATTTTTCGCATCGTGCTAACTGTGTAGCGCTATGTAATATGAAATGCTTCTAACAATACTTCACATAATGCGGAGTGGCCGGGAATCAATATAAAATCCTTTTGGAAGCCTATGACATGGATGTCGTAAGAATTTTCTTGAAATCCTTCCTGATTAACGTTAGATACAACCAAATTCCCAGAAATATGAGGGCTATATTATGGCACGAGTTACAGTCGAAGATTGCGTCGACAAGATTGAAAACCGTTTTGAGCTAGTGCTTCTAGCTGGCCACCGTGCACGTCAAATTTCAAGTGGCGGCGAAATTACTGTGCCACGTGATAACGACAAAAACCCTGTTGTTGCACTTCGTGAAATTGCAGACGAGACACTTTCACCAGGTGATTTGGAAGAAGATCTAATTCACTCATTACAAAAGCAAGTTGAAGTTGACGAGCCAGAAGGTGAAATCATTGAAGCACCTGCGCTTCCTGAAGTTGATGAAATGCCCGAGCCAGTGATGATGTCAGACACACCTGATACAGCTGAGCCGGAAGTTACATTCGACAGTCTTTCTGAAGATGAGCTTCTTGCTGGCATCGAAGGCCTTGTGCCACCAGAGAAAAACGACGATTACTAGGTCGTGAGCCTAGGTTTTTCTCATAATTTTTTTTCTTTTCTGACATCCAGCAGGTTTAAAACCCTCGCTGGATGTTTCATATTGAGTGTATGAAAATTTCAGGTGACCAAACCCTATGATGCGCCAATATGAACTCGTCGAACGAGTTGCAAACTATATTGATAATCCAAACGAAGCATTGCTTAATCAGGCCTATGTTTATGCTATGCAAAAACATGGCGAACAAAAACGTGCAAGCGGTGATCCCTATTTTTCTCATCCGCTGGAAGTTGCGGCAATTCTCACAGATTTGCATTTGGATGAAGAGACAATCGCAGTCGCACTTCTGCATGACACGATCGAAGATACTGACGCAACGCGTCGCGAGATTGACGATCTTTTCGGCGAGAGAATCGGTCACCTTGTTGAAGGACTAACCAAACTTAAAAGACTAGATTTGGTAACCCCGCAGGCAAAGCAGGCTGAAAATTTGCGCCGTTTATTGCTTGCAATTTCAGATGATATCCGCGTTCTACTGGTGAAGCTTTCAGACCGTCTTCACAACATGAGAACTTTGGGCGCCATGCGTCCTGACAAATGCAAGCGCATTGCAACTGAGACCATGGAAATTTATGCACCTCTGGCAGGCCGCATTGGCATGCAGGATTTGCGTGACGAACTGGAAGAGCTTTCTTTTAAGTATATCAATCCGGAAGCCTATGAAGCCGTCATTGGCCACTTGGAAGAGCTGGCAGAAAAGAACAAGTCACTGACCATTGAGATTTCAAAAAACCTCGAAGCCAAACTTGTCGAAGCGGGTATAAAGGCAAGGGTTTCCAGCAGGCAGAAAAAGCCTTACTCGGTCTTTCGGAAAATGGAGAGCAAGGGTCTTACCTTTGAACAACTCTCCGATATTTATGGGTTTAGATTAATCGTCAACAGTGAAGAGGACTGCTACCGTGCGCTTGGATTTGTACACATGGAATGGGCGATGGTTCCAGGTCGTTTTAAAGACTATATTTCTGTTCCCAAACAGAATGATTATCAATCGATACACACCACGGTTGTAGGGCCTGCAAGACAGCGTGTGGAACTGCAAATCAGAACAGAAACAATGCACCGGGTTGCAGAATATGGCATAGCAGCCCACCCAACCTATAAGGATGGTGTTGAGAATGTTTTAGAAAGCAATGCTTATGAAAGTCTGAGAAAGACAATTGAGCAACTTGCAGAAGGCGATAACCCAGAAGAATTTCTTGAGCATACCAAGCTTGAATTATTCCTGGATCAGGTTTTCTGTTTTACGCCAAAAGGACGCATTATAGCACTTCCAAAAGGCGCAACCCCTGTTGATTTTGCTTATGCAGTACACACCGATATTGGCAACAGCTGTATCGGGTGTAAGCTCAACGGTAAGATCATGCCGGTGATTACAGAACTTCAAAACGGCGATGAAGTAGATATCATCCGATCAGCTCAACAAAGCCCGCCGGCTGCATGGGAATCAGTTGTTGCAACCGGTAAGGCGCGATCATCAATCAGAAGAGCAAGCAGGCAAGCCGTTCGAAAACAATACTCTACTTTGGGCGCACGTATACTGGAGCGCAACTTCGAGAAGGCAGATAAAGTTTATAATTTAGATCTTCTACAAGCAGCCTTGCCAAGATTGGCAAGGCAATCAGTTGAAGATGTGCTAGCTGAAGTCGGTCGAAACGAAATGCCTGCTGCAAATGTAATTTTGGCAATCTATCCTGATTATACGACAGAAGAAGTAAAGTCTGATAACTCCAGTAACCTAAGCGATAATCAGGAAAAAGATTCCGATAGGATACCCATCAGAGGCATCAACAGTGATTTGCCAGTGACCTTTTCAAAAGATGGTGGTGCCGTACCAGGTGATAATATTGTTGGTATTCTAGTTCCAGGCGAGGGCATTACTATTTATCCTTCCCAATCAAAGGCATTGGCTCGTCTGCGAGATGATGGCGCAGAACTGCTTGATGTAAGATGGGATATTGATGAAAAAAATCTGGAAAGATTTCCTGCTCGTATTCGTATTCTTGTCGACAATAAACCTGGTACCCTTGCGATGGTGGCCGACGTAATTGCACAAAATGACGGCAATATCCAAAACCTCAACATGAAAGTTCTAGTGGATGAATTCATGGAGATGGAAATAGATATTGATGTTTGGGGGCTTAGTCATTTAACCCAAATTATAAAACAATTAAGTGAAAAATCCATCACAACCAAGGTTGATAGGATAACGGGATAAAGAGGCGATAATGCAAACTGAAGATGTGCTTGAAATTTTTCGTGAATGTGGTGCCATGCTAGAAGGTCACTTTGTTCTGACATCTGGTTTGCATAGTCCGGTCTTTTTGCAGAAGGCGCGCGTCTTCATGCACGCTGATAAAACTGAAATTCTTTGTAAGGCACTGGCTGAACGCGTTTCAAAAGCCTGTCCTGATGGTATTGATTATGTCGTAGGTCCTGCAGTGGGCGGAATAATACCTGCCTTTGAAACATCAAAACACCTTGGTGTGCCAAATGTTTGGGTTGAGCGAGAAGAAGGTGTCTTTAAGCTACGTCGTTTTGAAATCGAAAAAGGCGCTCGCGTCGTCATTATCGAAGACATTGTCACAACGGGTCTTTCAATTCGTGAAACGGTTCAATCTCTAAAAGACATTGATGCAGAAGTTTTGGCCGCTGCTTGTCTGGTAGACCGTTCTGCTGGCAAATCTGATGTGGGCGTTCCTCTCATTGCATTAGCTGAATATGAAGTGCCAGCTTATGCTGCAGATAATCTGCCTCCAGAGCTGGCCAATATACCAGCGGTTAAACCGGGTAGTAGAAATCTTTAATTTTGTTCCATAAATATTACATACTTAAATAAGATGTTAAGTGCTCTGTATTAGGGTGTTTGAAACTAGGTACTTAGCCCAACACGAGCGATACTTTTAGAAACATGCTTTTTGGTAGAAAAAAACCCAAAACCTGGGGCGAGACAATCAGGCTTTCGCTATGGCCACGCCATAGTTGGTCTCGTTCTGCCAAATATGTTTCAAAACGTGTCTTGCGCCTTACCGCTTCACCGCACGCAATTTCTGCTGGTGTTGCAGCGGGGGTATTCGCTTCCTTCACACCTTTGCTTGGGCTTCATTTTATCATTGCATTTGTGGTTGCTTATATTATCGCTGGTAATTTTCTGGCGGCTGCATCAGGCACTTTTTTTGGTAATCCGATCACTTTTCCGTTTATTTGGGCGTCCACCTACAACCTAGGCAATTTCATTCTGTCAGGTGAAACGCCAGAAGAAACTGGCCAAGATGCACCTGGGTTAGAAGGCGTCAGTTTTTTTGAAAACGGCATTTGGGGCATTTGGGATGCCATTTTAGGCATTTGGGATCCTATTGTAAAACCCATGTTAATCGGTGGTATTCCCCTTGGTATTTGTTTCGGCATTGCTGGCTATATTGTAACGCGCTGGGCAGCTGGCATTTTCAATGCAGCCAGAAAAAAGCGCATTGCAAAAAAAGCACAAAAATCCACTTCAAATTTGTAATTCTCGGTTATAGCCCATATGTTCTTCTAATAAGAAAACAGAACAAACATCAGGCAACTTCAATCTCATGATTATCGGTCTTGGTAGTGATTTAATCGACATTCGCAGAATAGAAAATTCGCTTGCCCGTCATGGGGATCGCTTTGTAAATCGCATTTTCACCGATGTCGAAAAGGCGAAATCTGAAAAGCGTAGAAATCGAGCTGCATCTTACGCTAAACGGTTTGCTGCAAAAGAAGCCTGCTGCAAGGCATTGGGTACAGGCATATCAAACGGTGTTTTCTGGCGTGATATGGGTGTTGTGAACGATAAAAATGGCAAGCCGACCATGAAGTTGACAAATGGCGCTGCAAAAAGGCTTGCGGAAATCATACCCAATGGCTACGAACCTCATGTACATGTAACGATTACAGATGATTTTCCCCTGGCGCAGGCTTTTGTTATTATAGAGGCGTTGCAGCAGGGTTCTTAAAATTACTATTGAAGTGGATAATTCTTTGTCAGAAGAGCCAATTAAAGAAGAGAGCAAGGAAACTGCTAAGCAAGAAGGTGGCGCCATTGGTGAAACGCTGTCTGTCGTCGTTCAGGCTTTGATTTTAGCTGTCATTTTGCGCACACTTCTCTTTCAGCCCTTTAGCATTCCATCCGGTTCTATGAAAGATACACTGCTCGTGGGGGATTATCTTTTCGTTTCCAAGTTCAGTTATGGCTATTCAAAATATTCTCTTCCTTTCTCGCCAGATTTGTTTGATGGACGCATATGGTCTGCAGAGCCAGAGCGCGGCGATGTTGCCGTTTTCAAGTTTCCACCCAATCCGTCAATTGATTACATCAAACGTGTTGTTGGCCTGCCAGGTGAAAAAATCCAGATGATTGATGGCATACTGCACATCAATGGTACTCCTGTAAAACGTGAGCGTGCGGGTCTGTTTACAGATGATGAAACAGGTCAAATTGTACAAAGTTACAAGGAAACCCTACCAAATGGTGTCACTTACAGCACGCTGGATTTAAACGTCAGTAGCACAGACAATACGCGCGTTTTTGAAGTGCCAGAAGGTCATTATTTCATGATGGGCGACAATCGTGATAATTCTTCAGATAGCCGATTAAGCGCCGGTTTCGTTCCTCTGGAAAATTTTGTTGGTAAGGCGCAGGTTGTTTTCTTTTCAATTCGTAATGAGAAACATCCTTTGGCTGTTTGGGAATGGCCTGAGAATCTGAGGCTTGGCCGCTTCTTCACTGGGCTTTAATTTATGAGTGGAGCGAATAACCAAGAGACAAGACGCAAAAGCAGGTTTGGTATTCTTGAAGACCGCATTGGTTATAAGTTCAGCTCCTTTTCTGATCTTGAGCGTGCACTAACACATTCAAGCGTTCAAAAGAAAAACGATGATAGCTTTCATTACCAGCGCCTGGAGTTTCTTGGTGACCGTGTTCTTGGCTTATGTGTTTCACATATACTTCATTTCAAGTTTCCTGATGCAACCGAAGGCGAGCTGGCGCTGCGTTTTAATGCTTTGGTTCGCGGTAAAACTCTGGCAGAGATTGCTGATGAAATTTCACTGCATGAGTTCATCCGGACAGGCGGCGATTTAAAACAGGTGACAGGTAAGCGCATGCAAAGTATTCGCGCAGATGTCATGGAAGCGTTGATAGCTGCGATATATCTTGATGGCGGATTACAAGCTGCACAAGCTTTCGTTGACCGGTTTTGGACAGAGCGTATCGAAGATAGCAATGCCGCAAAGCGGGATTCCAAGACAGAATTGCAAGAGTGGGCACATGCCAGAAATCTTGGAACGCCAAAGTATAAAGAGACAGAGCGAACAGGCCCGGCGCATGATCCGGAGTTTACTGTTTCTGTTAAAGTGCCAGAAAAAGTTGCCTGTTATGGCACAGGACGCTCAAAACGTATTGCCGAACAAAAAGCAGCAGCCAAAATGCTGGTGCGTGAAGGGGTCTGGAAAGATGACACCACACAAGGAAAGTCAGAAGGAAATTAAGATTGACTGAAACAGTTACTCCTATGCGTTCAGGTTTTGTCGCACTCATTGGCGCGCCTAATGCAGGTAAATCCACTTTGATGAATCAGTTGGTCGGTTCAAAAATTTCTATTGTGACCCATAAGGTTCAAACAACCAGAGCCGTCATGCGCGGTATTGCGATACAAGATAATTGTCAGATCATTTTTGTTGATACGCCTGGTATTTTTGCGCCTCGCAGAAGACTTGACGAAGCGATGGTCACAACTGCTTGGGGCAGTGCAAGAGATGCTGATATCAGTGTTTTTCTAATCGATGCAGAGCGCGGAATAAATGATGATCTTGAAACAATCATCGCCAAACTGGAAACGGTCAATGGGCCGGTAGTTTTGTTGATTAACAAGATTGACCAAATTCAGCGCGATCAACTGTTGGAGCTAACCGCAAAATTGCATGAACTTTATAAGTTCGATGAAACTTTTATGGTGTCCGCCTTAAATGGTGATGGTTGTGCAGACTTTATGAAGTATCTCACAAAAAATCTGCCTGAAGGGCCTTATATGTACCCTGAAGATCAAATATCTGACTTGCCGCTTCGCATGTTGGCTGCTGAAGTCACACGCGAGAAAATCTACCTGCGCCTTCATCAGGAGCTTCCTTATGCTTCACACGTAGAAACAGAAGCATGGGAAGATAAGAAAGACGGATCGGTTCGCATTCAACAGGTGATTTATGTTGAGCGACAAAGCCAGAAAAAAATCATCATCGGCAAAAACGGCCAGACCATAAAAGCGATATCAACCGCCGCACGCAAAGATTTGACAGAACTTGTTGAACAGCCAGTGCATTTATTCCTTTTTGTCAAAGTACGCGAAAACTGGGGCGATGACCCTGATCGTTACCGCGAGATGGGACTTGAATTTCCCGTCGGTTAGGCCACACTCACTTCCATGGATTGGCAAGACGAAGGATTGATTCTCGGTGTTCGCAAACATGGTGAAACCAGTGCGATAGTTGAGGCAATGACTGCAAACCACGGGCGCCACATGGGGCTTGTGCGCGGCGGCCGATCATCGCGTATGCGTCCAGTTCTACAGCCGGGAAATTTCGTAACATTACAATGGCGCGCGCGTCTGGAAGAACAACTTGGCACCTATACGGTTGAAGCAAGTCAATTGCTGGCCGCAAGCCTGATGACAACGCAACTTGGCATCTATGGTATTCAAACACTTGCTTCACATTTGCGACAATTGCCAGAGCGTGATCCTAACCTTGGTCTCTATAATGCAGCGCGCGTCCTGATGGAAAACTTCGAGCACCCGGAAATCGCTGCAAGCCTGATGATCCGTTTTGAACTTGTGTTACTCGAAGAGCTTGGCTTTGGGCTGGATCTTGAAGGCTGTGCGTCAACGGGACAAACACACGACCTTGCATATCTCTCTCCAAAGTCGGGCAGGGCGGTTAGCCTTACGGTGGGACAGCCCTGGGCAGACAAAATGTTAGCCTTGCCAGCCTTCCTGAACAAACACGAAGATGGCTGGGGCATCGTGCCTCCTACGGAACAAATTGAGCAAGGGTTTAAACTTAGCAGCTACTTTCTTGACCGCCACATATATGCACCCAGAGGAATGAAACACCCTGACGAACGACATGGCTTTATCAAAGCCATAACTAAATTAACACGAGGAGATCGCCCGTGAATAAATATTGGTATGACGATAATCAACTGTTTGGTTCCATTCCTATCGAAACTATTCTGTCCACGTCAGGTCTCGAATTGACCAGAAAAATAATTGCTGGTGAATTGCCTG
>CALAIO010000080.1 GCA_937923355.1 uncultured Rhizobiaceae group bacterium
CCAAGCATGGGATGCGGTGGAAGGCGCCTTCCATCACATCGACCACACGGTCAAGATCATCAGGGCAAAGGGCGTTTACAAAGTTTGGATCAATGCCGTCCAGTCCCCAGGTTTTACAATCCTGTTCGTAGAAACCGATCAGCAGGCCTTTCTTTTCTGCGCGCTGGTAGAAGTCTGCTTCAGGACAGCGAATAAGCGGTGAGCGGAAATCTTCGCCGTGGGTATCTGCCAGTGCTTCAATTTCAGGAAGCGTTTCGGTCAGCATATATTGGTGTTCCATCGAAGCAACCGGATGCTCAACACCCATCATCTTGCCAACTTCATTACAGCGATAACCGCCTGCGTTGACGATGGATTGGCAATGAATGTCACCCTTGTCTGTATGGACAATCCAGCTGTCATCAGGCTTTTGGGTAAGCGCTTTAACAGGGGTGAAGCGATGCACCTCTGCGCCTGCTTTTCTGGCACGTCTTGCCAGTGCCTGGCAAAGTTGTGCCGGGTCGATGTCGCCGTCCAGCGGATCCCAAAGCGCGCCAAGCAGACCGTCTTTTGAAATAATCGGATGGCGGCGCTGACATTCGTCCGGGTCGATCAGTTCAAATTCAACGCCCATGCCTTTTGCCATGGAAAGGAAGTGATTGTAGCCGTCTATATGATCTTGTTTGGTCGCCAGACGCAGACCGCCTGTCGCGTGGTGATAATTGATTGGATACTCAGGATCATCCGCAAGCTCTTTATACAGATTGATCGAATGGGTTTTGAGGCCCACCATGGTCTGGTTGCCACCGAAGTTTGTAACTTGTGCTGCCGAGTGCCAAGTTGTACCGGAGGTCAGTTCATCGCGCTCAAGCAACATGCAATCGGTAATGCCTTCTTGCGTGAGATGATAAATCGTTGAACAACCCGCAATGCCGCCACCAATAACCACTACATCTGTTTGCGTTTTCATCTCTTTGTGCTCCCAAGCTTAATTTTGCCAAGCTTGAAATGGACATGGTCTGTCGTCAATAGAAATGACTATCGGACGGTGTTCAATTCAAGAAATCTAAATTAATGATTAGGCTTTTCTGATTAATGAATCAGACGCACATTGTCTTTTGCAAAAGGCAGCGCTTTTGCCACGCGTTTTAAGAAGACTTCTTCAAGGCTTGATCTCAAATGCTGTGAAAACTTCATCGGGATTTCGCCCATGGTATCGCGTCTTGAATAAAGTGCGATGGTGCGTGAAAAATTTGGAAATGGAATTGGACTGCCAAAGAGGTTGTTTTTATTGGCGCCCAAATATGCTGACGCTGTGGTAATCGCCCAGCCGTTGAATTGTTCTACGAGAGCAAAAACGGCTTGCGTGCTGGAACACTCGTATTTTTTGGGTGGCAAGTTTTTTATCCTGCGCAATTGCGCTTCAATTTGTCTGCCCATGAGTTGCTCTTGCGAATAGCGAATGAAGGGCAGGCTCATAAGTTTTTCAATGGAGGCATTTGCGATTTCAGGCGTGCTGGCTACCAAGATATAAGGATCGTATAAAACTGGATGTTCCTCAATCCAGTCAATTTCTGTTGTATTGTCAGCGGCGATAATCATATCGAATCCACGACTTGAAAGCGCTGCATGGTTTTCGTGACTTGCGCCGCTACGAATGGTGAAATTGCATTGTGGGAATTCCTCTTGCAGCTTGGCGATCCAGTGCGGCAGGACTTCGCTATCAAAATCTTCAATCACGGCCATGCTAATATCCATTTTAGGGGCATGGCTTGCGCTCGACATTTCTGCCTTGGCGATAGTGACTTCATCGAGGATTGATTTTGCCCGTGGCGCAAAAAGTTCTCCTGCTGCGGTGAGCTGAAACCGTCTTGATGACCGCTCAATTAATCTTGCGTCCAGAACTTCTTCCAAGTTGGAAAGTTGTAGTGAAACGGCAGAGGCGCTTGCGCCCAATCGTTTGGCTGCTTTTGAGATCGAGCCTTCTTCGATGGCTGCGACAAAGACCTCAATCGCTCTTAGGGATAATCTGCCTTGTAGATTTTTTTTCATCGAATATTCCAAAACTAAAAATCGATTTAACTTAACCAAGCTTATATGGCTTGTTCAAACCTCTGCCAAGCGTAATTATTTGGTTGAGCTTTGGAGGGCACTATGGCGAGAAGATCAGCAAGACAATCAGGTGGCAGAGCAGGGCGCATTGCAATGCGCCAGGCGCCCGTTCAAAAACATCTGCCAGCAGCGCCCGGGCAAGTGGGCGGGCAATATAAACCGCTGAATGATAAAGAACTTCAAGATATCCTAAACGCTGCTTTTGAAATCCTCGAAGACATTGGCATGGCGGAAGTGCCAGATGTGGTGATGGAACAAGCACTCGCGCAAGGGTGTCATATCAATGAGCTAGGGCGACTTTCTTATCCGCGCAGCTTTGTGGAGGATATCATCGACAAGGCTTGCAAGTCTTTCACCTTCCATGGCCGCGATCCGAAACATGATATTGAAGTGGGTGGTGATAAAGTCTGGTTTGGAACGGGCGGCGCAGGTGTGCAGACACTTGATATGGATACAGGGCTTTATCGTCCTTCGACACTACAGGATTTAGGTCAATTTACCCGGCTTATCGACAAGCTTGAAAACATCAACTGGTTTGTGCGCTGCTGCATTGCAACAGATATTCCGGATAATTTTGATGTTGAAATGAATACTGCTTTTGCGCTTGTTAAAGGGACAACCAAGCCTGTTGGTATGAGTTTCACAGTTGGCGAATATGTGGCTCCAATTGTCGAGATGTTTGACATGGTCTTGGGCGGT
>CALAIO010000081.1 GCA_937923355.1 uncultured Rhizobiaceae group bacterium
TCTGACCTTGTTGGTCAGGCAGAGCATGGCTACAACTCTCCAGTTTGGCTTGTTACAGACGATAAAGCCTTGGCTGAAAAAGTGATGGAACTGGTTCCACCGCTAATTGCTGACCTTCCAGAAGTAAACTCACAAAACGCAGAAGCTGCATGGCGCGATTATGCGGAAGTTATCCTTTGTGATGACCGCGAAGCCATGGCCGCGAAATCTGATGAATATGCACCAGAGCATCTAACTGTTCAGGCAGAAGACCTTGATTGGTGGCTGGGGCGCCTTGAGTGTTACGGTTCTCTCTTCCTTGGTGAGGAGACTACCGTAGCATTTGGGGACAAGGCATCGGGTACAAACCATGTGCTACCAACATCCCGTGCAGCAAAATACTCAGGTGGTCTTTCCGTACATAAATACATGAAGATCGTAACATGGCAGCGCGCAACGCGTGATGGTGCAAAACCAATCGCAGAAGCAACCGCTCGTATTTCTCGCCTTGAAGGCATGGAAGGCCACGCGCGTACAGCTGATATTCGTCTGGAAAAATACTTCCCGGATGAAGAGTTTAATCTCCAAGCTGAATAATCCAACTTCAACCTCACAAATCGGAGGGACAAATAATGTCCGTGAGTAATGAAATCGTACAAAGCCTTGTTAGAAACAAGGTCGAATTTATAACAACAGTCCCCTGCAAACAGCTTGCAGGGGTCATCGAAGGGGTTGAGGCTGAAAAGTCAATCATGCACATCCCTTCCAATAAAGAAGACGAAGGCATGGGGCTTTGTGCGGGTGCGCATATGGGTGGCAAACGCCCTTGCATCATCATGCAAAACACAGCGCTTGGCGTAACGTTTAATACGCTTTCTTCGCTAACCCAGTTCTATAACATGCCGCTGCCAATGATCATTTCATACCGTGGTGAGATTGGAGAGAAAGTTGCTATTCAGGTTGAGATGGCAAAGCATACAAAAGCCTTGCTGGATGAATTGAAAATTCAGACGTATCACTTCCATGAACCTGAAGATATCAAGGATCTTGATAGTATTTTAAACCACACCTTTATGAGCCGTAAGCCAACCGCGATTTTAACGGACTCAAACTTCTGGGGAGGATACTAATATGATCCGCAGTGATATTATTAAAAACCTGATTCCTGTTATCTCTGATGAGCTTGTCGTCTGTAACATTGGCCTTCCAAGCCAGGAACTACACATGATGGACGATCAGCCATCGAACTTTTACATGCTTGGCACAATGGGGCTTGCATCTTCGATTGGTCTTGGTGTTGCACTGACGCAAAAAGAAAAAGTCATCGCCATTGATGGCGACGGCTCTATCCTTACCAACCTCGGCACGCTACCAACAATTGCCAATAACCGTGCTGATAATTTCATTCTCTTCATTGTGGACAACGGCAGCTATGGCTCAACAGGTGACCAACCAACTTATGCAGGTCAAAAGACCTCGCTCGCTAAAGTCGCAGAAGCTTGTGGTTGCGAGAATGTTGTTGAGTGTCAGGCAGAAGAAGCAGTTGACGTCATGAAAGATGCACTTGCCTCTGACAAGATGACTATTATCGTTTGTAAATGTGAAAGCGGAAATATTCCGGTTCCTGTCATTGAATATGATGCACCGGTTATCAAATATCGCTTCATGGAAGAAGTGAAACGCAGAAACGCGTAAGAAGTTTTAAAACTGATTACAAAAAGAAAGCGCCTTTCAAAAGATGGGCGCTTTTTTTGATCTATAAGTAAACGGCAACGATTAGCAGATGCTATAAGCTCGCTTACCGACCAAATTGCCATTTGCAATATATGGAAGCAAGTACAGCACCAATCATCTGTGCAGCAATAAAGCCTGGCATATGCAGCGGCATAATACCTGCGAAAGTATCTGACAAAGATCGTGCAATGGTTACAGCAGGGTTCGCAAAAGAGGTTGATGCCGTAAACCAATAAGCTGCCGTGATATAAAGTCCAACCGCAAGCGGCACTGCATCTGGCTTGGATTTTAATGTTCCTAGAATGGTGACGATTAAACCAAATGTCGCAACAACTTCAGCTATCCATTGCGCATTACCCGTTCGTGATTTTTGTGAAAACTGCAAGACTTCCAAACCAAACATGATATGCGCAGCCCATACACCTATGATGCCACCAATGATTTGAGCGGCAACAAACAAACACCCTTCACGTTTGGATATTTCTTTTCTAAGCGCAAATATAAATGTCACAGCTGGATTAAAGTGAGCACCAGATACAGGACCAAATAGCGTAATCAATACAAACAAAATTGCACCTGTTGGCAGTGTATTGCCCAGTAAGGCTATCGCAACATTCCCGCCAGAAAGTTCTTCAGCCATGATGCCTGAACCCACTACAGTAGCAAGCAAAAAAGCTGTTCCGGTAAATTCTGCCATAAGTTTCTGGCGCTGCGTATAATCAGACATAAAATCACCATTAGAATTGAATATTAGTAATTGAGAACAGACCTAATCTCAAATTATTACAACCTCAAGACACTGCATTTAGGAAAATTTAGATTCTTTAATCGTGAACTTGGAGGTGAAAAATTAATCGCTCAAAATTATTTTCAAAAGTTCTTGTTTTGTTCTTTATTATTTGATAGGAATATTGTCCTGACTAAAATCGAATAAGGAGAAACCCATGGATGTTGTGCGTGAACAAAATGTTGAAACAATAAAAGCCCATGAAGCCTATATGGGTTCTTCAGTCATTGCAGATGGGCGTGACACTTCTGCAGACAAATTACGTCAGTCTCCCTTAAACAAAGGACGTGCAGCAACGCTTAATCCTTCATCGCGCTTTGACAAAAAGTCTTATCATATCTTTGATGATGGCTGGCAGACGCTTGATGAATTGCCTCCTTTTAGTACGCATGTTCAGATTGAAAAACCCAAAACAATTATCACCAAGAACGATTCGCCTGACATTGGCTTTGATCGATCAATCAATCCATATCGCGGCTGTGAGCATGGTTGCATCTATTGCTTTGCGAGGCCTTCGCATTCTTTCATGGGTTTATCAGCAGGACTAGATTTTGAAACCACGCTTTATGCAAAGCCTAATGCCGCGCAACTACTTGAAAAAGAACTGGCTAAGAAAAACTATAAACCGCGCACCATTGCGATTGGTACAAATACCGATCCTTATCAGCCGATTGAAAAGCAATGGCGGGTGACACGGGAAATTCTTGAAGTGCTGGAAGCAGCCAACCACCCAGTTGGCATTGTTACCAAGTCCGCACTGGTGACACGCGACATTGATATTTTGTCTCGCATGGCTTCCAAGGGTTTGGCTAAAGTTGCGATTTCCATCACTTCACTCGACAGGCGTTTATCGCGCGCCATGGAACCACGCGCGGCAACACCTGGCTTGCGATTGAAAACCATTCGGGATTTAATAAAAGCAGGCATTCCAACCTCAACCATGGTTGCGCCTGTTATTCCTGCCCTGACTGACCACGAAATTGAGCGAATTCTAGACTCTGCCCAAGCCGCTGGTGCAACAGAGGCAGGCTTTATTATGCTCAGGCTACCGCGAGAGGTTTCCCCGCTCTTCCGCGACTGGCTATTGAAGCATTACCCAGACCGTTACCGCCATGTGATGAACCTTTTGCGCGCGCTACGAGGTGGCAAAGATTATGATGCGGAATTTGGTAAACGCATGCGCGGTGACGGACCATATGCCTGGCAAATCGGCAGGCGCTTTGAGATTGCCTGCAAAAAGCTTGGCCTAAATGAAGTAAAGCGTACGCTTGATAGCTCACAATTTATCCCGCCCCTGCCAGAAGTGGAAAATCAGCTAACGCTTTTTTGATTATCCAAATCTTGCGCTTCACTACGTTCAACGTGCGATTACTCTTTTAAGATCTAAATCTTGCGCTTCGCTACGCTCAACGTGCGATTTAGATTCTAAACCCCGGCAAGTTGCCGCCGCAAATTTCTTACCGGGCTTTCAAGAGGATCAGTGAGTCGATATCATCCCCGTATGTCACTCACTGATTCTCTTAAATTCTTCACCCTGCCAGATTGTCCTGATTTCTCGATTGAGGAGAGATTAATCAAACAAGGCAAACTTGCGATTGCCGGTGTGGATGAAGCAGGCCGTGGGCCTTTGGCAGGTCCTGTCACAGCGGCTGCAGTTATTCTTGACCCTGATAACTTTCCCAAGGGGTTGAATGACTCTAAAAAGCTTACAGAAAAAAGACGCGAACTTCTTTTTGATGAAATCTTAAAAACCTCACATGTTGCCTGGTGCAGTTTAAATGCCGAGACGATCGACACAATCAACATAAGGGTAGCCGCATTGCGCGCCATGGAAATTTCCGTTTCACGTCTTGCTGTCAAAGCTGATTATGCAATGATTGACGGGCGAGATATACCCTTGCAGCTGAATGACATTGGCGAGGCATTCATAAAAGGTGATGCCAGATCCCTTTCGATTGCAGCAGCTTCAATTATTGCAAAAGTCGTGCGGGACCGCATGATGGTAGAAGCAGACAAACACTACCCCGAGTACGGGTTTGCAGGCCACAAGGGTTACGGCTCGAAGAAACACCGCGATGCAATTTTAGAGTTTGGCGGATCGCCCCTACATCGCAAGAGCTTTTCACCACTCAAGCAGATACTGGAGAGTGAGACTTGAAACAAAGCCAATAAAAAAGGCGCATAAAGCGCCTTTAAAATTCAACCATGAACTGACTTGATTAGTTCAATTTGGTTTTAATGTCAGCGATGCTGCTTTTGATTAAGCCACTTGCTGTTGCGCCACTAACCTTGCCAGCAACGATTTGCTCTGCTGCAGCAATTGCAACGTCAACTGCAGATGCGCGAACATCTGCCATGGCTTGAGCTTCTGCCTGAGCGATTTTTTGTTCAGCTGAAGCTGTACGGCGCTCAACAAATTCTGCAGTTTTACGGGCAGCGTCTTCCGAAAGTGCAGCAGCTTCGCGTTTTGCGGCAGCAACAATTTCTTCTGCTTCTTTTTCTGCAGCCTGACGTTTGGCCTGATACTCAGCAAGAAGGTTTTGAGCC
>CALAIO010000082.1 GCA_937923355.1 uncultured Rhizobiaceae group bacterium
GATCTCGAATGGATTGGATTTGAGTGGGATGAAACCCCACGTCGCCAATCTGATCATTTTGAAGATTACGCACAAACTTTACAAAAACTTGCCGATCTTGATCTTGTTTATCCATCCGCTTTAAGCCGTGGCGAAATTAAGAAGCTTATTCAAACCAAAAAAGACAACGGAGAAGATTGGCCAAGTGATCCCGATGGCAGTCCGCTTTATCCAGGCCATGAACGTGATTTTAATAATGCTCAACGAGTGGAATTAATAAACTCAGTTCAAGACTACGCACTTCGCCTCAATATAAAATCTGCAAAAGAAATTCTTTCAACTCCAGTAAATTGGATAGAACAAAGCACCAATCAAAATGAAATTATCAATGCAGATCCTTTAGCCTGGGGGGATATAATCATTGCGCGCAAGGGCTTACCCATAAGCTATTTTCTCTGCTGTACTTTTGATGATGGCATTCAAAATATATCACATGTAGTTCGCGGCAAGGACTTATACCACTCAACCAGCATTCATATATTATTGAGCGAAATCCTGGGGTTTCCAAAACCTGTTTATCATCATCATGATCTTGTTTTGGATGACGAAGGGCAAAAATTCTCAAAGTCCAAAAATCACACCAGCCTTAAAGAATTAAGACAAGCAGGTGTGACATTGGAACAACTGAAAGAAAAGCTTGGGTTTATCGGCTGAAAATGCGCTTTGAAATACACATTAATAGAAAAAAAGTTCCGGCACCTGCGCTAACACAAGCCAGTGTAAACAATGGATCGTAATGAAACTCATAACCATAAACATTGAATGCGTACATTGCTGTGTAAGTACCCACCAATATCAATAACCAATTACCAATATGACCAAAACCTGAGGATTTCATCAAACCTTCTGCCAACCAGCCACAAATATATGTATAGCAGCAAATAAAAACGAAAGATGTAATCCAGTCTAATGTGGACAATTCCCAAAGCATTGAACCGCTCCATAATTAAAAACTGAGGAAACTTTAACGCAAAAATGTTAAAGTTTCGGTAACAAATAGAATCACCATCAACACTTAGATTGACACCAAATATAACCTCATGAAAAATCAAAAGAATATCTTAGTTACCGGCTGTTCGTCCGGCATAGGCAAACATTGCGCTATAGAGCTTTTGAGCCAGGGATGGCAGGTTTTTGCAACCGCGCGCAAAGACGAAGACCTCAAGATGCTTGAAGAGTTTGGATTGGAAGCCATTTATCTCGATTATACCGATACAAAATCAATCCATGCCTGTTTTGACAGTGTAATGGCCAAAACTGGCGGCACGCTGGATGCCTTATTTAACAATGGTGCTTATGGTCAACCTGGTGCAGTTGAAGATTTAACAACCGACGTCTTGAGAAAACAGTTTGAAACCAATTTCTTCGGCTGGCATGAGCTTACAAATCTGGTTGTGCCCGTCATGCGCAAACAAGGGCATGGTCGCATTATACATTGTTCTTCTATTTTGGGTTGGGTGTCAGCTCCATGGCGGGGTGCCTATAATTCTTCCAAATTTGCCCTGGAAGGCCTCGCTTCTGCCATGCGAATAGAGCTTGCAGATACAGATATTCATGTATCCCTGATTGAGCCTGGTCCGATTAAAACAGAATTCTCCACTCACGCACTGGCTGCATTCCTTGAAAATATTGATCGTGAGAATACAGCCCATAAAGCGCGGTATGAAAAAGAACTAAAGCGCCTTAATTCAGGTGGCGGTGTTAATCGTTTCAGGCTTGAACCCTCCGCCGTTTACAAAAAGCTAGATCACGCATTAAATGCAAAAAGACCCAAAGCACATTATGGTGTAACAGTGCCTACTCATATTATGGATTTTGCAAGAAGGCTCTTGCCCACACGCATGGTCGACAAGCTGCTTTTGAAAAATAATTCATAAAACATCTGTTGGCACATGGGTATTTTGGTTTTGCGCTCTATATCCAGAAATATTCGTAAAGAGAAATTTTAAGATGTTATATTTTGTATCAATTATAGGCATGATTGCCGTTGCCATAGTCCTTGCTCTGGGTATTTGGAACATGGCCAAGGGCGGCAGTTCCAGCAGATCACAAAAGCTCATGCGACTGCGCATATTATTTCAATTTGTGGCCGTCATTTTGGTTATGGCAACGCTTTACTTCACAACCCAAAGCTAACGGAGAAGCGCCTTGGTGATCCTCAACAAGATTTATACGAAAACCGGCGATGATGGCTCTACCGGGCTTGGCAATGGCGAACGACGCAAGAAATATGATATGCGTGTCGCATCTTACGGCACGGTTGATGAAACCAATTCCTGCATCGGATTGGCAAGATTGCACGCAAGTGACATGCCAGAAATGGATGAAGCCCTGATGCGCATACAAAATGATTTGTTCGATTTAGGTGCAGACCTTGCAACCCCAGACGATGGCAAGCCACTAGAATATGAACCACTTCGCATCACGCAAGCGCAAGTTGAACGTATCGAATCTGAAATAGACGCATTAAACGCCAAGCTTGAGCCACTTCGCTCTTTTGTTCTGCCGGGAGGTACACCCCTTTCTGCCAATTTACATTTGGCAAGAACGGTTGCACGACGCGCAGAACGTCTTATTGTTGAACTCGCTCAGGATGAAAGTGAAAATGTCAGCAAGGCAGCAGCACTTTATATGAATCGGATTTCAGATTATCTCTTCGTTGCCGCACGCGCCGCAAATGATTTTGGCAAGGCTGACGTTTTATGGGTGCCTGGCCAGAACAGATAAGCT
>CALAIO010000083.1 GCA_937923355.1 uncultured Rhizobiaceae group bacterium
CGGCAACAAATCTGCGAGGACCTGAAGCGTTAGACGCTATCAAACCTCCAATCGTTGGCTTACCCTTTGTGCCTAGTAGCGTCCGATAATCAAGCGGCTCAAAAATCATCCGCTGCTTGCCTTTTTCCAAAGCTTTTTCAATCTCGGCAACAGGCGTACCGGCCTTAGCGATCATCACCATCTCTGCGGGTTCATAATCGACAATGCCCGTCATGGCAGAGGTTGAAAGAACATCGCGATATTGATCGTCAAGACGACCAATATCGCGCGAGCCGCCCCCTTGAATTTCAAAGCCTTCACCTTCCGTAATAATGGAAGCGCATTCTTCTTCTGTCTTGGGTTTAAAAGTTTTGATTGAACTCATGATAATTTACTCAGCTTCAACAGGTGGACGTTCGTTGCCACGTGCTTCAAACGGAAAAACCTTAGAAGGGTTTAATATCCATTCAGGGTCAAACGCCGCACGCACTGCCATCTGCTGATCTAAATCTTCCTGGGTATATTGATAAAGCATCAGATCTCGCTTCTCGATGCCAACACCATGTTCGCCCGTAAGGCACCCACCTGCGTCAACGCAAAGCTTGAGCAGATCCATGCCGCAATCCTCTGCCTTTTGCGCTTCAACTGGGTCATTAATATTATAAAGAATAAGCGGGTGCATATTGCCATCACCCGCATGGAAAACATTGGCAACGCGAAGACCGTAATCATCAACAATTCTGGCTGTCTCTTTAAGTACATGTGGCAATTGCCCAAGCGGCACTGTGCCATCCATACAAATATAATCTGCAATACGCCCTGTAGCACCAAAAGCAGACTTGCGCCCTTTCCATATGAGTGCTGCTTCCGTAGCCGACTGACTTTCCTTGACCACCTTGACTTTGTGACGTTTTGCAATCGTAACAATACGCGCAAGCATATCGTCCATTTCTTCGTCAGAACCTTCAACCTCGACAATCAAAAGCGCATTCACATCCATCGGATAGCCAGCTTTCGCAAAGGCTTCACAAATATCAATCGCAGGTTTGTCCATAAATTCAATCGCAACTGGGACTATGCCAGTACCGATAATATCAGCCACACAAGCGCCTGCGTCTTCTGAGGCATCAAAGCCAAACATCACAGGCCGCGCACCTTCAGGCTTGGCAATCAAACGAACCGTTGCTTCTGTCACAATGCCAAGTTGCCCTTCAGAACCACAAATCACGCCAAGCAAATCAAGACCTGCCGCGTCCAGATACTCACCACCCAAATCTACAACAGTGCCATCAATCAAAACCATTTTAACGCCAAGTAGATTATTCGTCGTCACTCCATATTTCAGACAATGAGCGCCACCAGAATTCATTCCGATATTACCACCTATGGAACAAGCAAGTTGTGAAGAAGGGTCAGGCGCATAGAAAAACCCGTCGGCTGAGACTGCATCCGAAATCGAAAGATTGGTCGCGCCTGCCTGAACAGTTAAAGTACGATTTTCATAATCCGCATCCAGAATTTTGATCATCCGGGACAACCCTACAATCACAGCATCTTCTTGCGGAATAGCACCGCCAGAAAGTGAAGTCCCAGCGCCTCGAGGAATTACCGGCACACCTTCTTTAGCCAAATATCGCAATACAGCAGAAATCTGCTCGGTTGTCTCAGGCAAAACCACGGCAAGCGGCATGAAGCGATAAGCTAGAAAACCATCTGTCTCAAACGGGCGCATTTCCGTTTCATCATCAACAACTCCCTCGCCAGGCACAATTGCTTTGAGTGCGGCTACAATCTCAGCACGCCTTGCAAGAATAGCCTGATCAGGCTTTGGCATTTGAATTCCACTTGAAATCGCATCTGACATTTCGACACTAGACATTGACATCTCCGTAAATTGGTAAAATATTGTTACCAATTTATCTCGGCAATGAAAAGGCCATATTAGAAAATGACTTTCAACAAAGTGGAAAAGATATTTTCTCCAATTGAGCAAAGCCGTGTCTCACAAGAAGTAGAGATGCAAATAGAGACTCTTATTCTCGAAGGCGTTTTGCGCGTGGGCGACAAACTTCCAAGCGAACGCGAACTATCAAAATCTATGGATGTCTCAAGACCAATACTGAGAAAAGCCCTCGCCTCGCTGGAAACACGCGGCTTGATTTCAATAAAACATGGCGGCGGCGCCTATATCGCTGACATCATAGGAACTATCTTTGCAGAACCTGTAGTGGAACTGATTGGCAGAAACACAAAGGCAAAAGCTGACTATCTTGAGTACCGCAAGGAAATTGAAGGTTTAACCGCTTCCATGGCTGCAGAGCACGCAACTACTGCAGACAAAGCACTTCTGAAAAACATCATGGAAACGATGGAAAAAGCCCACACCGAAGAAAATCCTGAAGCCGAAACAAAGGTAGATGTGGAGTTTCACAGCACCATCGGTGAATGCACCCATAACGTTATTTTAATTCACACGCTGAGGTCTTGTTACGCACTTTTCTCCGATGATGTCTTCTTCAATCGAAAGGTCATTTACGCAAAAACCGGAAGTCGCCAAAAGCTTCTTGAACAACACCGCGCAATTTATCAAGCAATTATCGCTGGTGACAGTATGAAAGCAGCGAAAGAAGCCAAGGCGCATATTACC
>CALAIO010000084.1 GCA_937923355.1 uncultured Rhizobiaceae group bacterium
ACAAAATCAATGCGAAGCGTGTCGACGTGCCATTTATCAACGTTCTCACCAACTTCCTTTGGGTTATAATTCATATGCCCAAGCTGATGCGGTATGGTATGCGGCAACATAGGCGAACCACAAATTTTAGAAACCGCTTCAGTTAATTCTGGCGACTGGCATAGATCTCTCAGGAATTTGGATTGATAAGCCCCGCCACGAACATTACGCGATATGCGTGCATTCCTCTTCACATATGGCTCTAGCATCCGCGCTACTTCGAGCATGCACTGCGCACCCTCATCACTCAAAATGCGAAAAACATTCGTGATACCAAAATCACAAGGGCATTGAGCAATATCTTCATCGCTATAGCCAAACTCTTTTAGCGAGATAATCGTCTCAGGCATTTCAATTTGAAGATGTTTGGCAGGATCAAAAACAGGCTCGCCTTCAAGCAATGGAAAACCTTCTGGTTGCTTTGAAGGAAATTCTAACGGCGTTGCTAAATATGTCATGGCTTAACTCCTCATCAAAGATGAAGGTTACAAGCTCACTGTAGAATTACAATTGCTATTTGCGACTATTTTGCAGGCAGGTTTTCATCCAAAAAGCTCTTTAATGCAGCCCAATATTCATCACCATCCTTGGAAACTAATGCAGTCGCACCATGGCGACCTGAACCTTGCGGTACAAAACCAACTTTAGTGCTTTTAATATCTTTCAAAAACTTCTTCCAGTTACCTGTTTCATTCTTCCCGGATGTAATAAAGACAGGCACTTCAAGGCTGGGTAAGCTCTTACGAACAAAACGTTTATCGCCAAAATACTCTCCTGGAGAAAAAGACATAACCGCATCTGCAAAACCTTTATCCTGTCCTGCAAGCGCTAATATCAATGCCGATGAATAAGACGATCCCAAAACACCCACCTGACGCGCCCCTATATGAGCACGCGCCCAGCTTGATGCAGCCTTGAGATCAGGAATAGCCTTCGCATAAGCGACATTACCACCGCCACGCGCTGCAGTTTCGTTTTTTATACCGTTAAACGCATTGCCTGAGCGCTGATCAACAGCCAAGGTTGCATAACCAAGCTTATTTAGAACAGGAGCAATATCGCGATATTCACCACGGCTTGCACCGGCCATATGAAAAAGAACAATTATAACCGAAAAATCACCATCAGGCTTTTGTAAATCAGCAGTAATTTCCAATCCGTCAGCTGCCTTGAACGATACTTTCTCGGCATTTGCAGAAGTAATCCATAAAAATACAGAAAGGAATGGTACAAAAATTCTCAACATATCTATTTCCTTGAATCCAAAACACAGTTGAAGAATATCATTTTAAAACAGGATCGTGAGTAACAATTAAGCAATTGTTTTTGATTGGCTGTACGCAAATAAAAAAGCCAGCAATATATGCCAGCTTTAAAATTAAACCTTATATTTCAGTGGCTAAGCTTGTTTTTCAGGAATTCTGACAACAAGACCATCGAGTGCATCTGTCACTTTTACCTGACATGATAGGCGTGACGTTGGCTGAACTTCCCATGCAAAATCAAGCATGTCTTCTTCCATCGCTTCTGGCCCACCAACAGCCTCTTTCCAGGCATCATCTACATAGACATGGCACGTAGCACATGCGCATGCACCACCACATTCTGCTTCAATGCCTGGCACTGAATTCTTGATAGCCATTTCCATAACTGTTGAACCGTTAGGAGCATCTACCTCAAAACGTTGATCATCATGTGTGATGTAAGTAATTTTAGCCATGTCAAAGCCCTGTATTGTGTCTGTAAATTGAAAACTTATCAGTCGTTTATCAATAAAACAGCGTTAGTCAAGACGTTATAAAATCGCAGACGATTATGCTTCTGATGCAAGCAGAGATACATATTCTGTAATCTTGCCAAATTCATTGAGAATATCTTGTTTGTCAAAAGACTGAGTTTGCTCAGCATCCCGTGCCATTTGCGCAAGTGAAAAAGCGCCAACATTGCTGGCCGCACCTTTTATCGTATGTGCCGCAACATAGATTTCATCACTACTTTGAGCAGTTTTTATCATTTCAAGGTAATTTGGAATTTGAGCCAGAAACATTTTTAAAACATCAAGTTCAAGTTCCTTATCCCCCATCGTAAGTCTGGAAAGATGAACCAAATCAATTGGTTTTTCCGTTCCAGCAGATTTACACGCTTCTGCAACATCCGCCTTTAATGCCATACTCATGGAAGCTCCTAATCGTTGATTCACTGAACATTATCAGCAACAGACAAATTTTTTGTTAATAGGTATCAGGACGTTTACGCATACGTAAGCGAATATACTTAGTTTCGTTAACCTTATTTTAAGATTTTGGGGAATTACACACCAGAATTCTTGTTATGCTATATAATGTGTGCGAGAACTGAAAAGTTGACGGGGTAAGGATCAAGAATAGTAACTTGAGTAAGTAAAAGGCGTGGGAACATGGCTAATAAAGCCAAACAAGATATTACAGGCGAAACTGCATTAAACGCGGTAGAAGAAGCTCTATCAGTTGATTTCAAAGATAGCTCTGATGATTTAAGCGCAATCGAAGCAAAAATCGACAATGCTGCATCTGAAGTTAAAAATTCAGTAAGCGACGAAGTTTCAAATACTGGCATTGATAATCAAGCACCAGAAAGCCTTACATCGCTTTCTGATATTGACGCGCAACCACCAGTCGCCCCGCCTGCCGCCGCAAACGACGAGCTTAATCCTGAACTAGCTAGCTTGATCTATTCTATTCAACAAAAGCCGAAAAGCCGCGTGTTTTTGATGACATTTTTCATCACCATCGCATGGCTTGGCGCATGTGCTTATTATGGATACCAAAACATCTTGCCTACGCTTGGTGAAAATTTCCAAATTAGTTCATTCTTTAATTCGCAACAGCTAATGACGTTCGCAGCTATTGCGCTTTTACCACTTCTGCCACTATGGGCTTTTGCCGTGCTTGTTCGCCGTTCACAAGAAATGCGACATGCGGCAAATTCAATGACCGAGGCTGCCATACAGCTTTTACAACCTGAGAATACAGCCAGCAATTCTGTTGCCACGGTTGGACATGCCATCCGCCGCGAAGTAAATGCTATAGGTGATGGCGTAGAACGGGCAATCGCGCGTGCTGGCGAGCTTGAATTCATGGTACAAAAAGAGGTTATGAACCTTGAGCGTTCTTATGGCGATTCTGAAGTTCGCCTCCGCAGACTGGTAGATGAAATCGGTTCTGAGCGTGACACAATGGTGCATCATGCTGATCAATTGAAATCAGCTATTTCAAGCACCCACTCTAATCTTACATCAGACATTGAGGTTGTTAGTTCTAAAATTGAAGAAACGCTTCGTAATGCAACCATGACGATGAGTGATACACTCGAACTTCGCAGCGATACAATTACTTCCAGGTTGTCAGAAACAAGCGAAGGATTAATCAACCTGCTTGCAACAACGGGTGACAAACTAAACGCCAAAATTACAGCCGCCAAAGAAGATTTGGAAGTCAA
The DNA here is from genome assembly GCA_937923355.1 of uncultured Rhizobiaceae group bacterium. Next base: position 3,517 of record CALAIO010000084.1, read on the forward strand.
CGTCAGTCAAACGGCAGAGACAATGACAAATACCATCACAACAAATGGCAAGGCCGTAGCAAGATTACTTGAGACCAGAACAGCTGGACTGCAACAAGCAACAGCCCTGATTGATGAAAAACTTGAAGCTGGCAAAAAAGAATTTGATGAAAGTTTCGGCCAAAAGACAGCTGAACTTGAAAAAGTCATGGCTTCAGCTGGTACTTCGGTAAATAGCTTGCTTAAGTCAACCACTTCCGAAATTGCTGAACAAAGCAATACAACCATTCAAAAAATTGAAGAAGGTCGCGTTCAATTCCGAAAGGAAATGAGCGAAAAAACTGTTGATTTCTCTAACATGATAGCAAGTGGGAGTGCGTCAGTTAAAGAAATTATGAGTGCTAGTGCTGCCGAAGTTGCCGAACAGAATCTTGCGACAATAAAAGAGTTTGAAGAAACCCGTACTGCGTTTGCACAAAATCTTGGACAGCAGAGTTCTGAAATTTCAAAATCCCTCACTCAAGTTGGTGACAGTATTATTCACAAACTCGAAAACAGCACAGAAGAATTTGAGAAAAAGGGTGACGCCCTCACCCAACAAATCAGTGACAATCTTTCTATCAGAGCAAGTGAGTTTGCAGGTCAAATTTCTGAAGCTGGCAATACAATCAATGCGTCAATTGAAAACAATTTAGGCGCAATCGATGAAAGCCTATCAACAAGTGGAAACAATCTTGTGAGTGCACTTGGAATGCGTACAGAAGCACTTGGCAA
>CALAIO010000085.1 GCA_937923355.1 uncultured Rhizobiaceae group bacterium
AACAGATAAGTCAGCCTTAATTCTAGATGTGGGATCGGGCACAGGGCTTGCAGGACAAAATCTTGCAGAGCGCGGTTTTAAAAATATACATGCGTTGGATTATTCACCAGCAATGCTTGGTGTTGCCAAAGCGCGGCAACATAATGGAAATCAGGTTTATGGTGAAATCATTCAGGCTGACCTTAATCAAAAGCTTACTTTAAAATCCAACGCCTATGACGCCATTATTTGTACGGGTCTTTTTACTCACGCCCATGTTGGAGCAGGGTGTTTGCCTGAACTTTTTCGAATTCTAAAACCACGCGGATTTTTTGCAACAACGGTTCATAAAGACGTATGGGGCGAGGGTGGTTTTGAGGAAGTGGTCAACAGGCTAACACAAGAGGGTATTTTGAAAACGCATTCAAAAGAACTCGATATTTATTTTGAAGCAGATGAAGAGCCACAAGGGTTTTATATTTTATGGGAGTGTCTTCGTTGAATAAAATCGCACTGGTAACAGGCGCTGCGCGCGGTATTGGTTTGGCCACAACAAAACGTTTTCTGGAAGAAGGCTGGAAAGTTGTCATGATTGATTGGGATGGCGAAGAACTTGGCAAAGTATCAAAGCCACTTCACAACGCAATCGCAATTACCGCAGACATCTCAAAACAAGAAGATGTCAAAGCCTTTATGCAGGAGGTTGAAGAACGGCTCGGCCACTTGGATGCCTTGGTCAACAATGCAGGTGTTGCTGATTTTGGACCAATAGAGGACACAAGTTTTGAACGTTGGCGATCGGTGATGGAAACCAATCTGGACGGTACATTTCTGGTTAGTCAGGAAGCTATCCGATTGTTAAAGATTAGAGCTGGTGCAATCGTAAACATTGCTTCAATTTCCGGTCTTCGCGGGTCAACACTTCGCACGGCTTATGGCACCTCAAAGGCTGCGGTTATCCAGTTAAGTCTGCAACAGGCTGTAGAGCTTGGCGAGCATGGTATTCGCGTTAATGCTTTGTGCCCTGGTCCAGTGCGGACAAAACTTGCTATGGCGGTACATACTCAAGATATTATCGATGCTTATCATGATGCCATTCCACTTAATCGGTATGGCAGCGAAGATGAAATCGCAAATGGCATTTATTTTTTATGTTCAGACCAGGCAAGCTTTATTACAGGGCAAGTATTGGCTGTTGATGGTGGATTTGAAGCTGCAGGCGTCGGTCTCCCTGCCTTAAGGAAATAGCGATGTCTGAAGAAAAGCATGAAAAGAAAAATACAACAAGATTAGCAGAAGATAGAACCATCCTTGCCAATGAACGAACCTTCTCAAGCAGAATGGGGCTTGCATTAGGAGCGCTTGGTCTTGCCGTAGGTTTGCAAGCAGTCTTTGGAGCAGCTAACCCAACTTGGCTTGCTAAACTGGCAGCCAGTGTTTTTATTGTCATTGCAATATTAGTAGCCAGCGCTGGATATAGAAACAGCAAAAGAATGTTGGAAAGACTAAATACTTATAGTGCTGAACCTGCGTCAGCATTGGGCATGTTTATAGTGGCTGCACTTATTTCTATAGGTGCACTACTGATTGGTCTAATTTTATGGATGATATAGATTTTGCACCTTACATTCTGACTATCATCGCACCATATTTCAGTAAAATCTTATAACTCAGAGAAATTAATGACCCAAGAAAACCCACTACTTACCGATTGGAATACGCCGTTTGAAGTGCCACCATTCGATCTAATCAAGAACGAACATTACCGCGAGGCTTTTGATGTTGCTTTGGAGCAAAGTGAAAAGGAAATCGAGCGGATTGCCAATAATGAAGATGAACCTACGTTTGTAAATACTATTGCAGCGATGGAAAGTGCAGGTGAAGCGCTTTCAAAAGTTTCAGGCGTATTCTTCAACCTGTCAGGTTCCCACACCAATGATGAGATGCAAACCATTCAAAGAGAAATGGCACCAAAGCTTTCCGCACATCATTCCAAAATCATGTTGAATGCAAAATTGTTTGCACGTGTAGAAATTTTATATCTGGCGCGCGAAGAACTTGACCTTAACCCGGAAGCAAAACGTGTATTGGAGCGATATCATTCAAATTTTGTGCGTTCTGGTGCAAAGCTCGAGGGGAATGAGCGTGAACGCATGGCAGAAGTTTCAAGCAAGCTTGCAACGCTTGGAACGCAATTTTCGCAAAACATTCTGGCAGATGAAAGTGCATATGAACTTGTTTTGGAAGAAGGCGATGATCTGGCAGGCTTGCCGGATTTTCTGGTCTCCGCTGCTGCATCTGCCGCAAAGGAGCGTGGTCATGAAGGCAAATATGTAATCACATTATCTCGTTCGCTGATTGAGCCGTTCCTGCAGTTTTCTTCACGAAGGGATTTGCGCGAGGTTGCCTATAAAGCCTGGATTGCAAGAGGCGAAAACGGTGGCGATACAGATAATCGTGAGATCATCAGTGAAACGCTAAATTTGCGTGAAGAGCGTGCGAACCTGCTAGGCTTTAAAACCTTTGCTGATTTTAAACTTGATGATCAAATGGCCAAAACCCCGGATGCTGTACGAAATTTACTAATGCAAGTTTGGGAACCTGCGAAAAAACGTGCAAGCCAGGAAGCACAAAAGCTTCAGGAACTTGCAAACTCCGAAGGTGCCAATTTTAAAATTGCACCATGGGATTGGCGTTACTATTCAGAAAAAGTGCGAAGCCGCGATCATGACCTGGATGAAGCTGAGATCAAGCCCTATCTGCAATTGGATAAAATCATTGATGCAGCGTTTGATACAGCCAGTCGTCTCTTTGGGTTAAGTTTTGAAGAACGTGATGACATTCCAAAGTATCATGAAGATGTCCGAACCTTTGAAGTAAAAAATAGCGATGGTAAACACGTAGCAATTTTCATCGGAGATTATTTTGCGCGAACCTCCAAGCGCTCAGGTGCATGGATGAGCGGTTTTCGCTCTCAGGAAAAACTCAAAGGCGATATTACGCCTATCATCGTAAACGTCATGAACTTTGCAAAAGCAGCAGAAGGTGAGCCAAGCTTGCTAACCTTTGATGATGCTCATACGCTTTTTCATGAGTTTGGCCATGCCCTTCATGGCATGCTGTCAAACGTCACCTACCCAAGCATTTCAGGGACTTCGGTGGCACGTGATTTTGTTGAATTGCCAAGCCAGCTTTATGAGCATTGGTTGGACGAAAAAGAAATTCTTTCAAAATATGCAGTTCACTACAAAACGGGCGAACCAATGCCTGATGTGCTGATTGAAAAACTAAAAGCAGCCAGTACTTTCAATCAGGGTTTCGCAACGGTCGAATACACATCTTCAGCCTTGGTTGATTTGGAACTGCACACCATGCCAGCTGACGACGTGCAGGATATTGGTAAAATTGAAAAAGAAATTTTACAGAAAATTGGGATGCCCGATGAAATAACCATGCGCCATCGTACACCACATTTTGCACATGTGTTTTCAGGCGATGGATATTCCGCAGGCTATTATTCTTACATGTGGTCAGAAGTTATGGATGCAGATGCGTTTGAGGCTTTTAAGGAAACTGGCGATGTATTTGACAAGGTGACAGCAGAGCGTTTGCTTGAGAATATTTATTCAGCAGGTGGCAGTCGTGACCCGGCAGAACTTTATGTAGAGTTCCGTGGGCAAATGCCAGAGATAGATGCCTTGTTGGAAGGCCGTGGCTTAAAGAATGTAGCGTGATATAATCATATTTTAAATCAGACAATATTAAAGGATACCCCCATGTCCAAATATCAAAATATTTTAGAAACTATAGGCAACACGCCAGTCGTCCGTATTAACAAGCTTGCTCCAGATGGCATTAATTTATTCGTTAAGGTTGAGGCATTTAATCCTCTTAGCTCAGTTAAAGATCGTTTGGCACTAGGCGTGATTGAAGCGGCAGAAAAGTCTGGTGAATTACAGCCTGGGCAAACTGTTGTAGAGGCAACCAGTGGTAACACTGGTATCGGTCTTGCTATGGTTTGTGCAGCAAAAGGCTATCCGCTTGTTATTTGTATGGC
>CALAIO010000086.1 GCA_937923355.1 uncultured Rhizobiaceae group bacterium
GTCAAGAAGGGATCAGCAGGCAAAGGTCGTCATTATGCTATATGGCATGATCCACATCCAAAGCCGTCTTACCTGTTCGCGCTCGTTGCCGGAGACCTTGGCTCTGTTCACAAGCCATTCAAGACTGCAACGGGCAAGAAAGTAAAACTTGGCATTTACGTCGAGAAAGGCAAGGAAGACAGCACTGACTATGCAATGGACAGTCTTGTTCGCTCCATGAAATGGGATGAAACGGTCTTTGGCTGCGAGTACGATCTGGATGTTTTCAACATAGTGGCGGTTTCAGATTTCAACATGGGAGCCATGGAAAACAAGGGGCTGAATATCTTCAATGACAAATATGTGCTTGGCAATCCGGACACTGCAACCGATGCAGACTATGCCAACATTGAAGGTATTATCGCGCATGAGTATTTTCACAACTGGACTGGCAATCGTATTACGTGCCGAGACTGGTTTCAGCTTTGTCTAAAGGAAGGGCTAACCGTTTACCGTGATCAGGAGTTTTCATCTGATGAACGATCACGCCCTGTAAAACGCATCTCTGATGTACGCGGATTAAAAGCTGCACAATTTCCAGAAGATGCTGGCCCCCTTGCGCATCCGGTGCGTCCAGAGACGTATCGTGAGATCAATAACTTTTACACAGCCACAATCTACCAAAAAGGCGCGGAACTTATTCGCATGCTAGCGATAATTGCAGGCGAGCAGAAGTTTAAAAAGGGAATGGATTTATACCTAAAGCGCCATGATGGCGATGCTGCTACCATAGAAGAGTTTTTAAAATGCTTTGAACAAGCAGGAAAACTGGACCTTGCCCAATTCGCCTTGTGGTACTCACAGGCTGGCACGCCCCTTTTGAATGTTTCGTCCAGCTATGACAAATCCAAACAGTCTTTTACGTTAGAGTTTGAACAATTCACGCCATCTACACCAGGGCAAAAAAGAAAGCTTCCGGTTTATATTCCTCAACGCATCGGGTTAATCGGCGCTGATGGTAAAGACATGATACCTGAGAAAGTGGTTGGTGCTGATTATGTGGATGGTGTTTTGCATCTTACGAAGCGAAAACAAAAGGTTGTTTTCTCTGGCATCAAAGAACGTCCTGTTTTGAGCTTAAACAGGGGTTTTACGGCTCCAATAGAAGTTGATTATCGTCAAAGCCCAAGTGACCTGGCTTTTCTCGCAGCTAATGACACGGACAGCTTCAGCCGTTGGCAAGCCTATCAAAACTATGCAACCAAGCTTCTAATCGCAGGCTACCGTGCAGTTCTTGCAGGCAAGACTATTAAGATTGATGCAAAATTTCTGGAGATTTCCAAGGGCATCCTGGAAGATGAAACACTGGAACCTGCATATCGTGCAACCCTTCTTTCCTTACCAAGCGAAGGGGATCTTGCTCAGGCAATCAACAAGAATGTAAATCCTGATGCCATATCAAAGTCTGTGACTGCACTTTCAAAAGCACTTGGCAAAACCTTTGAACCAATACGCAAATCTGTTCTTAAAACCCTAAAGTGCGCGCCCGAGTTTAGCGCAAGTGCTGAAGAGGCTGGCAAACGTAGTTTACGCGGCCTTGTGATGTCATATGCTGTAATCGCTCGTTCCAAACCAGCGCTTAAGGAAATTGCCAAAGATTATAAGAAGTCAGACAATATGACTGACAGATTTAACGCGCTGCGCACCATCGTGCACCATCATCCAACGAAGGCCGACCGTGAAAAAGTTCTGGCAGACTTTTACAAGCGCTATCGTGATGATCATATTGTTTTGGACAAATGGTTTGCTGTGCAAGCTTCAAAACCCGGCGGTTCAACAATCACAACTGTTCGAAAACTGATGAAACATGAGGATTTTACCTTTAATAATCCAAACCGCTTTCGTTCGCTTCTAGGTATTTTTGCAATGGGCAACCAATCAGCCTTTAATGCAGCCAACGGCAAGGGATATATGCTAATGGCTGATGCGCTGATTAAGCTTGATAAAATCAACCCGCAAGTCACCGCCAGAATGTTGACTGCATTCCGCTCTTACCGTGTGCTTGAACCTTCACGGAAAAAGCTTGCAGAGGCTGCTTTGAGAAAAATTGAAAACTCAGGTGATCTTTCGCGTGATACTGCCGATATTCTTGGTAGAACACTTGCTGGATAAATTTATTTAGCTTCTCAGGTAAATAAATCCTTAACAGGGCTGGACAAGGGGATTCCACATGATTCATTGTGGTAGTGATTCGGCAGCACGGCGGCGGCTGAACTTAAGAGATCAACGAGGAGGCCAGCGATGTCTCAAGCGGAGGCGCATCATGTGCGACACCGTAAGGGTTTATTGCGATTGAAAGGCGATAGTTCTGCAACTGTGGTTGCAGGCTACGCCCGACAATTGAGCCATCCTGCTTATGAAAATTTACTAAAATCAGAAACATTTTTACGTCGGCTTGTTCCGGCATTAATTGTTTTATTCCTTGTTATTGCAGGCGTGGCCAGATGGATGTCGCTGCAATCACAAGCCGAGGTTATTCGTCTTCAAACCAATACAGAAATGCACTTCATTGCAGAATTAATCGAGCAACGTCTTCTCACCTTGTCGCAAGATGGAAATGAAGCATACAGCCCCTCTCAATTACAGAACTTTATGTCTGATACAATTCCTGCAAAATATAGAGCTGACGGACGCAGTGTTGTTCTAACGGCACGGGATGGCTCTATTCTTGCCAGTATTCCTTATAGACCTGAAAATCATGGGAAACAGTTAGATGCGATTTTAGGTGATGTTTTATTACTGACCACTTTTGGAGAGCGTGCTGAGGCGCGAAACATACAAACAGCAAAAGGCGAACCTGCACTTGGCGTACATCGTCTTCTGGTAAAGCCCTTTGGTGGGGTAACACTTATTCAACCTGAGAGCTTTATCTATGCGGACTGGCGTCGCAATGCTTCGTTGAACGTTACCCTTTTCGTTGGCACGTCTTCCATCCTGCTTGTTATTCTCTACGCATATTTTGCTCAAAGCGCGAGAGCGCGTGAAGCGGATGGCATTTATTTTGAAGTACAGAACCGTTTTGACACAGCACTGATGCGCGGCGGCTGTGGACTTTGGGATTGGGATTTGTCTCGCGGTCAATTTTACTGGTCAAAATCTATGTTCGAATTGTTAGGTATGAAACCGCGCGATGAAATTATCGGATTTGCGGAAGTTACTAAATTGGTTCACCCGGAGGATGTTGATCTTTATGCTCTGGCTTGCCGTGTTCTTGAACAAAACCTTACGCATGTTGAACAAATTTTCCGCATGCAGAAAAATGATTCAGAATGGTGCTGGATACGCCTTAAAGTAGAGATTGCAGGAACTGACGGTTCGCGCCCTCGCTTGGTGGGTATTGCAGAAGACATTACTGAACAACGTATTATTGAACAGGCTAGTTACCAAAAAGACATGCGCCTTCACGATGCGATAGAAAATCTTCCAGAGGCTTTCGTACTTTGGGATGATCAAAAGCGCCTGGTAATGTGTAATTCAAAATACCAGCAACTTCATCAGCTTGACCCTTCATGGCTGAGCGCAGGCATGCCTTATGACGCTGTAATGAAGCAAGCAAACTCGCCACAAGTCAGCAATCAGAAAATTCGTGGTCTCGATGAAGACGAGAGCACCAGAACACTTGAAGTTCAACTTGAAGACGGTCGCTGGTTACAAATCAATGAGCGTCATACGCAAGATGGCGGATTTGTTTCTGTTGGCACTGACATCACGCCTATTAAATTACATGAAACAAAACTGGTTGAATCAGAAAAGCGCCTCATGGCAACTGTTTCGGATTTGGAAAAATCAAGGATTACACTTGAAGATCAAAAACAACAACTTGCAGAATTAGCCGGAAAATATGCTGACGAGACACAACGTGCCGAAGCTGCCAACCGCGCCAAATCCGAGTTCCTTGCTAATATTTCTCATGAGCTTCGCACCCCTCTTAATGCCATCATCGGCTTTTCAGAAATCATGAATGAGAGTATGTTTGGTCCGTTGGGCTCTGAGAAATATGAAGAATATGCACGCGACATTTATGAAAGCGGTAGCTATCTGCTTGGCATGATTAATGACGTGCTGGACATGTCAAAAATCGAAGCAGGCAGGTTTGAGCTTAATTATGAAACTTTCAACCTGGATGAAATGATAGAGGAAACAATGCGTATTGTTTCCCACCAATCCAGAGAGCGCAATCTCAACATTGAAGACAGTGTTTCATCAAAACTTAATCTTGAGGCTGATCGCCGAGCGATGAAACAAATTTTGATTAACCTGCTTTCAAATGCTGTGAAGTTTTCTAATGATGGTGGCCGCATCCAAATCAGAGCGAGAAAACGCGGAAACTGCATAACAATTTCTCTAGAAGATGATGGCATTGGCATCTCCAAGAAGGACCTCAAGAAACTTGGAAAACCGTTTGAACAAGTACAAAATCAATTTACGAAAAGCCACAAAGGTTCAGGTCTAGGCCTTGCGATTTCCCGATCACTTACCGAAATGCACGGTGGAGCAATGAAGATACGCTCCGTAAACGGAAAAGGCACGATCGTCTCGCTACGAATTCCAGTTAGCAGAGAAGCATCCTGTAAAACAGCATAATTTAAGTTTACCCTGCCAACTATGCCCCGAACTTTTATAGTTCGGGGTTTTTTTTGTTCTTTAAAAGAGTTTTGAAAATTGCTCTTACTTCTTTTTGCGTCGTTCGCAAATGCGCTTCACTGGCAACCAAATTAGGCATATCCATTCCTGAGCAGATGATTTCAGTAAATCCCGATGACGCATGTTTCATATCAAAAGGATCATCCATGCAAATGCGTTGCATTTGTAGAACGCCGTTATAGAGATCAAAAGCCTTTAGAAGTTTTTCTCGCGCATCACCAGATATCTCCAAGTTGGTAACATCATTTAATATTTGACTCGTGCCAGTCAGGCCAGAACTACCATTTTTAATCGCCAGCCATTGCGCAATAAATTCAATGTCTAACAGGCCGCCCGCTATGGTTTTAACATCCCATATGTTTTTTATACTTTTTTCTTTTTCAATACGCATGCGCATGTCAAAGATTTCTTTTTCTAGCGCCTTATGCTGCCGATGTGTTGTCAGAATTTTTGGAATTTCTGCTTCTACTTTTTCACAAAGCTCTGCATCGCCTGCGACTGCCCGTGCCCTGGTCAAGGACTGCCCTTCCCATACCCAAGCTTCTTCCTGTTGGTATTTTAGAAACCCGTCTACATGCGTTGCTAAGGGGCCTGCGTTGCCAGAAGGACGTAATCTGAAATCCAATTCATATAATTTTCCTTCAGCGGTAGGGGCGCTCATGGCAGAAATAAAGCGTTGCATCAGCCT
>CALAIO010000087.1 GCA_937923355.1 uncultured Rhizobiaceae group bacterium
CTTTCTGAGGAAGGTGGCTTTGCAAAAATATTGAAAGGTGAGGGCCGTTCGACTACGGTAACCGCCAACTAACTTAAACTTGAGTAGGAATAAATAGAATGTCTGATGGCCCAATTGATCTAGCTGACTTAAACAAACGAATGGAAAGCGCACTAACAGCCCTTAAAGGTGACTTGGCTGGTTTGCGCACAGGCCGTGCGTCAGCAAATATCCTTGATCCAATCACCGTAGACGCATACGGCCAACAAATGCCAATGAACCAGGTTGGTACTGTTACAGTGCCAGAACCACGCATGATTGCTATTCAGGTTTGGGATAAAGGCATGGTAGGTGCTGTTGAAAAAGCAATCAGAGACTCAAATCTTGGTCTTAATCCTGTAACAGACGGCACAAATCTTCGCATTCCGATGCCAGAGATGAACGAAGAGCGCCGTAAGGAAGTGGTGAAAATCGCGCATCAATATGCAGAAACAACCCGCGTTTCCATTCGTCACGTACGTCGCGATGGTATGGATGCAATCAAGAAAGCGCAAAAAGACGGTGACATTGGTGAAGATGATGCGCATGGTCTTTCGGATAAAGTGCAGAAATCGACAGATGCAATGATTGCCGAAGTGGATACAATTATTTCTGCCAAAGAAACAGAAATCATGCAGGTATAATCAAGCATGGATGATTTGGGCAACAATACGTTTGATGTGAAGAACGGGGACATTCCTCGTCATCTTGCTATTATCATGGATGGTAATGGCAGGTGGGCGCAAAAACGCGGCTTGCCCAGAACCATGGGGCATAAACAAGGTGTTGAGGCAGTTCGTGAAGCTGTAAAAGCAGCGCGTGATATCGGTGTTGAATACCTTACACTTTATTCCTTTTCTTCCGAAAACTGGAACAGACCAGAAGCCGAGATTACAGAACTTTTCGGTTTGCTCAGAATGTTTATTCGCAGAGACTTGGCGGATCTTCACAAAAACAATGTCTGCGTGAGAGTGATTGGACGCAAGGAAGGTGTGCCGGAAGACATTCTAACATTGCTGGATGAAGCGCAAAACCTTACACGAAATAATACTGCCCAAACGCTGATCATCGCCTTTAATTATGGGGGGCGTGACGAGATTACGGATGCCGTAAAGCGTGTTGCTAAGGATGTTTCCTCAGGTGATTTAAAGATTGACGAAATAACCAATGATGTTGTTTCAAACAATATGGATACAGCAGGCATTCCTGACCCTGACTTGCTAATCCGTACCAGTGGCGAAATACGACTTTCAAATTTTCTGTTATGGCAAATAGCTTATTCGGAATTGGTCTTTCTTGATTGCCTGTGGCCGGACTTTTCCCGAAGTGATCTGGAAAGTGCTATTATTACCTATCAAGGTAGAACACGTAAATTCGGTGGCCTTGTGATGGAAACCGGTTCGTGAGCGCCGCCGCAAATAATCAAGCGCCAACTGTCAAAAAATCGCTGTTGAGCAAAGAATTAAAGCTTAGGATAATTTCTGCAATTGTTCTGGCTGTTCTTGTTTTGGCAATCACATGGATTGGCGGTCAGACATTTACGCTTTTATGGGCGGTTGTTGCATTCCTGATTTTGCGTGAGTTTAACCGCATTTGCTCAAAGAGCATGTCGGTTGCAAATCGCATTGCTTCCTTCATTGCATTACTTCTAATCGTGGCGTCTTGGCTGATAGGCGACAGACAAACTGCAATCATTATGTTTTGCAGTGGCTTCATCGTGCTTGTTTTTTGGCAAATGTTTGTTAGTCGCTCAATCTGGTCTGCTCTTGGTCTTGCATATGCAGCGCTTCCATTCTTTGCCATGAGCGATCTTCGCTCAGATAATCACAATGGTCTTATCGTTATCCTACTATTGTACTTTTGCGTTTGGGGCGCAGATGTCTTTGCTTATTTTGCAGGAAGAACAATTGGCGGACCGAAATTGGCGCCAAGTATTTCGCCTAACAAAACCTGGGCGGGGTTTATCGGAAGTCTTGTAGGTGCATTGCTTTTATCTTACTTGGTAGACTTGGCAGCTGGTTTTGACCCGATACTGGTTTTCTTTATCATAATGTTACTGGCTGCCGTTGTCTCGCAATTGGGTGACTTAATGGAATCATCCATCAAGAGAAAGTTTGAAGTAAAAGATTCTGGCACTCTCATACCAGGACATGGCGGTGTATTGGACCGTGTTGATGGTCTGGTTGTTGCTGCAGTTTTTATTTGGTTGGTAACGCTCTATATATCCATACAAAGCGGACAAGGTAATGATTTGCCAACTGTGTTTGTAAATGCCTTCTTGAAGCCATAAACCCACTTATGTATGTCTCTCATAGCGACATCAAAACAGTTTGACTGGAACCAGACCAAATGGAAATTTTATCAAGCATTGCAGACGGCGGAATTGGCTTGTTGCTGATTATATTGCGATTTATTGTTGTTCTGACTGTAGTAGTTTTCATCCATGAACTTGGACATTACCTTGTTGCGCGTTGGAATGGTGTAGACTGCGAAGCATTTTCGATAGGGTTTGGTCCGGAACTGTTTGGTTGGAATGATAAAAACAATTGTCGATGGAAAGTTTGTGCAGTGCCGCTTGGTGGCTATGTCAAATTTTTGGGCGATGCGAACGCAGCTTCAATGCCAGATTTTGAAGGCGATGAAGGCCCGCAACTCACCGAACGTGAGAAAGCAGGGCGCTTTGAGCACAAGCGCATCAGCCAAAAGGCAGCTGTGGTCGCCGCAGGTCCAATTGCAAACTTCATTCTGGCTATCGTCATTTTTGCCGGTAGTTTTTATTTCGTAGGCCGCTATGTGAGCGATCCTGTGATTTCTGAAGTTCTTGCAGATAGTGCGGCTATGGAAGCAGGCTTCCAAAAAGGTGATGTCATCAAAAAAATCGATGGTGATGAAGTTACCAGTTTCTCTGACATACCAAGAGCTGTTGCGCCAAGCCACGGCATTGAAATGATTTTCACAGTCAGTCGTGATGGAAAAGATATCGATATTCCTGTAACGCCAAAACTAACTGAGCGCGAAGACCGTTTTGGCACTAAGCAAAAAGTTGGTTTGTTGGGCATCTCAAGCAAGGCTGAAGACGCCAATGTACGCAAAAAAGAATATGGTTTGGTAGAATCTGTGAGTGCAGGGGCTTATGAAACCTATTTCGTCATCAAGCGTACGCTTCAATATATAAAAGGGATATTCACAGGCCGGGAATCTGTTGATCAAATAAGCGGGCCAGTTGGTATTGCTAATACTGTGAATGATTTTTGGAGTGAAGGCGCACAAAACGTTATTCTACTCACAGCAATTTTATCAGTCAGCATTGGGCTTTTAAACCTCTTTCCGATTCCAATTCTTGATGGCGGACATTTGGTGTTTTATGCTTACGAAGCAATATTTGGTAAGCCTGTTAATCCCAAAGTGCAGGAAGTTGCCTTCAGAATAGGCTTTATGTTGCTCATTGGGCTTATGATCTTTGCAACAAATAACGACATTGTGCGTGAGTTTTTCAGTTAAGCCATTGAATTGCCAGTTTTTTGCCTGATTTGACTGGCAAGAGGAAACTTCTAGAAGAATGAAATGAATTTGCTGTCTCTGAGTGTCATATTTTGTAAGGTAAGTTGTATTTTGTTAACCAAGAAAACTAATTATGTTGGTCTCGAATGCAACACTCTGGCAAAATGGTAATAAGTAGGGGTTAATTTCGCTTCAAATGGTTGCGCAACGGGGAAAACTCTGTAAAAGGTTTGTTAACTAAGTGGATTCTGCATATGCTGAGTCTAATTATGTTTGATACCGCAGAAAAGAATATCGGGATGATTATGAGACTGAATAATATAATAAAAATCGCTTTCTTGGGATTTTCTCTCTCTTTTGTTTCTGTTTTCACAGGGGCTTTAACAACAGGTACTGTGGTTTCAACGGCACAAGCTGCTGTAGTAAACAATATTGATGTCCGTGGTAATCAGCGCATTGATGACGAAATTGTTGCATCTTATCTGACTATCAAGCCTGGCCAGAGCTTTAATGATTTTGATATCGATGATTCTGTTAAGGCGCTTTTCGCAACAGGTTTGTTTGGCGACGTAAGCATATTCCGCCAAGGCTCAACACTTGTCGTCGATGTTGAAGAAAACGGAACCGTCAACAAGGTTTTCTTTGAGGGCAATAAGCGTTTGAAGGACGATGTCCTGGTGAACGTGGCCAGATTACGCGCTCAAGGCATTTATAGTGATGAGCAAGCCGCATCAGACGTTGAACGCATCAAACTTGCCTATGCACGCGTTGGCCGCCAGGATGCAGACGTATCTTATGAAGTGCTGCCACTTGCAAATAATCGTGTGAAC
>CALAIO010000088.1 GCA_937923355.1 uncultured Rhizobiaceae group bacterium
TGAAGCTGATGTCTCAGCATCAAATGCAGATGCGACAGGTGGAGAACCCGTTTTTAAAAATGGTAATCCAATCGGGCGTATTTCTTCTGGTGCCTATGGCTATACGGTAGGGCAGTCACTGGCCTTAGGTTTTGTGAAAAACGCGCAAGCAGGAGACCGTGTCGAGGTGATGGTGCTGGGCAAGCCCCATGGCGCTACTGTTTTGTCAGAACCCCCGTTTGATCCCAAAGGTGAAAAGTTGCGAGCGTAGTGGAAATAAAACCTCAACTAACTATGTTAAAAGAGGTGATGCTGTCATAGGAATACACAGCATTTAATCACACTCAAATTCAGGTAACACATGCCACTTTCGCAAACCATTTCTTTTGACAATAGCTATGCCGTTCAAATGGAAGGCTTTTATGTTGCGTGGGAAGGGGCAAAAGTACCGACGCCTGAGATCATACAATTCAATGGTGAGCTTGCCAAAGAGCTTGGGTTGGATGGTGCAGAATTAAACTCAAAAGAAGGTGCCGAGTTTTTTGCTGGTAATGAAATGCCGCTAGGTGCATCTCCACTTGCTCAAGTCTATGCTGGCCATCAATTTGGCGGTTTCTCACCGCAGTTAGGAGATGGGCGAGCGCTCCTTGTTGGCGAGGTGATTGATCAGAATAATCAGCGCCGCGATATTCAGCTTAAAGGTTCGGGGCAAACACCTTTTTCCAGAAGAGGGGATGGTAAGGCGGTCGTTGGGCCTGTTCTGCGCGAATATCTCATAGGCGAAGCCATGTACGCTTTGGGTATTCCAACGACCAGAGCATTGGCCGCAGTTACGACAGGAGAGAAAATAGTCAGAGACGGTTTTGAGCCTGGTGCCGTTTTAACACGCATTGCCTCAAGCCATTTGCGTGTGGGTACATTTCAGTTTTTTGCCGCCAGACAAGATACGGAAAAAGTTAGGCAGTTAGCCGACTATGCAATCAAACGTCATTACAGTGAACTTGAAAATAGCGAGAATAAATATCTCGAATTGTTAAAAGCCGTTATGGTGAAGCAAGCTCAACTCGTGGCAAAGTGGATGTCAGTTGGTTTTGTTCATGGCGTGATGAACACAGATAATATGACAATCAGTGGCGAGACGATTGATTACGGGCCTTGTGCTTTTATTGATTATTATAAACCTGATGCAGTGTTTAGCTCTATTGATGAGCAAGGACGGTACGCTTACGGCAATCAACCCAACATAGCGCAATGGAATTTGGCAAGATTTGCAGAAACGCTCATTCAACTCATCGATCCAAATGACAACGATAATGCCATCAAATTTGCAACGAATGCACTCAACGAATTCCCGCTTATCTATCAGGATTATTGGTTCGATGAGATGCGAGTAAAACTGGGCTTGTCAGATAAACGAGATGGTGATCTGGATTTAATCAATGAACTTTACCAGGCGATGGATGGAAAATCGGTTGATCATACGAAACTCTTTAGAAAGCTAGCTGAAGCCCTAAGAGGGGATGAGAAAAACCTCTTTGAATTGTTTAATGATGCGACAGCTTTCAAAATTTGGTTTGAAAAATGGAAGGCAAGACTAGCGTACAACAAAAGTGATTTACATGAAATTGCGGTGGGCATAGATAAGGTCAATCCGCTCTATATCCCTAGAAATCACAAAGTTGAGGAGGCTCTGAAGGCAGCAACCAAAAATGCTGACTATACGCCTTTCAAAAAGCTTCTTGATGTTCTGATGAACCCTTATGAAAAGCGGGATGGCTTGGAAAAATACGAAGAACCAGCGCCCAAGGATAATGAGCCATACGTCACTTTTTGTGGCACTTAACAACAAAAATAAATCAGGAAAAAACAATGGATAAAGAACTATTTGAAAAAGGCCTAGCAAAGCGCAAGGAAACTCTAGGCGCTGAATATGTCGAAAACAATCTTGCCAAGGCAGATGATTTCACTATGCCGTTTCAGGAGGCAATGACTGAATGGTGTTGGGGCTTCGGCTGGGGCGATGAAACCATTGATATGAAAACCCGCTCCATGATGAATCTTTCGATGATTGGTGCGCTGGGCAAAATGACCGAATGGGAACTGCATTGCCGGGGCGCAATCAACAACGGTGTAACGAAAGAAGAAATACGCGCAATCATTCACGTGATTGGAATCTATTGCGGTGTGCCACAATCCCTTGAGTGTTTCAGGGCAGCACGCAAAGTGCTTGAAGAAGAAGGTATGCTATAGCCTAGTGATTGCCTTCATGCATTCTTCAAACCATTCCCATTTATCAAGAGCAGTTTTATTGACGATGATGAAAGCATTTCGTTCAAAAACGGGTGCTTCGTTCAGGATAAATAATTCATTTTTGTCAACATAAGGCTGCGCTACTCTCAAAGGTAAATATGCACTGCCGCCCTTCGCAAGCAAATGCTCCAGACCCAGCTGAGCTGTGCCAAAACTAACACGTGCAGTGTCTGCATCAGCATAAGCGCTTGCATGTTGTTGACCGAACTCCTCACCGGCTTCAACGAAAATATAATCAGGATCAAACTTCATAGGACTGTTTTCTCGCGTTGAAACCAGAACGAGTTGGTCGGTAATGAGCGGCATCACAGTTTGTTTTTGGTTTGCATTAGGCCAATAGGTTAGAGATATATCTGTAAGTCCATTGTTCAACCAGTTTGTCAGATCTAATTGGGTACCCTGCCAAACAGACAAACCAATGCTTGGATGATTGGCGCGAATATAGTCAAGCATTCTCGAACCCAAGTGAGGCCATAAATCTGGATGACAGGCAATATTGCAAACTGCGCTTAACGCATCCGGCAATGCAGTTTCCTGCCTCGCCTGACGCCATAGATCGGAAATTGTATTGGCATAGCGTTGAAGCCTGACACCTGCAGCAGTGAGCGATGCGCCTGACTTCTGACGGTTGATCAAGACCTGACCCAACTCATCTTCAAGTGATTTCAGACGGGCAGTGACCGTGGATTGCGTGACGTTTAATTGTTCTGACGCACGCACCAGATTTCCAGTTTCGATGATAGTCAAAAAAGTTCGAAGTTCCAATAAATTCATGCGTAAACCTAAATTCGATATTTTCGAATATTCTATATAATATTATTTGATTTTCAAAATATAAATTTTGTCGTAAATTTCTTGCATCAATTGAGGAGAGCATTATGGAATCAGAGAGAAAAGCTTTCATAGAAGCAATGCGTAGCGTAGCCA
>CALAIO010000089.1 GCA_937923355.1 uncultured Rhizobiaceae group bacterium
GTTGTCGCAATGGCAAAATACCAAAGCCCGCCAGCAACAAGCGCTGCACTGCCAGCCCACATGATGGAAGAAAACGCTTCTGATAGCGTTGCAACCTTGGAGGAGGTTTGCCTGCGACGGAAATTGGAACGTTTCGCCTGACTTCTAAACCAAAGCTGAATCATGGTTGCAGAAACCGTGGCGCATGTGATGCCAATGGCAGCAATCATCGCCATCTTGATATCTATAAAGGTCATGAGCAGAATAATAGGTGTTGCTATGATTGCAATAGAACCCAAAACCGCTTCAGTCTTTGCACGAATGATAGCCCCTTTTGCAACCGGTGCTGTTTGAACCAATTGTGGTGCGTCTTCGCCTGAAATCGCAAGCCAGGCCAAACCACCGGAAAGCTGACCCGTTGCCATGACGAGTACGGGAATGATGACGATACCAATCGAACTGGCATGGCCAAAATTTTGCCAAAGCATGAAGGCAGGTGGTATGAGGTAAAGAATTTGCATGAGGGATTGGGATAAAAGCCAATGATCACGCAATAACAATCGCCACTCCTTGTGACGCAGGGTTGAAGCTATACTTCTGGTTTTAAATTTCACTTCTTTGGGTTTGCTAACATGCGCAGTTTGACTAACCCCTGCAGCCGTAATGACGTATTCACCAAACCTTCCTGCAAAAGTCATTATCGCCAAGGCTAATAAACCAAACGACAAGGCCAATACACAGATAAGTGCATTTGCTTCTCCCATAACGGCGTGAGCAGGTATCCACAGCATGCTGTTTAATTCTGGAACAGCATTGGCAACAGTTTCAGAAGACAAGAATTCAAAGCGCGAAAGCGTACCCAAGGATGAAATCGCGGCAAGCTGAATGCCGATAATAAAGCCAGCACCAACAATCGCTGCAATGATTTGTGAGATTAAACGCGTACGCTTCGCCCCCAATGTTTTAAACATCAAAATAGTAATGCTTAGGGATATAGTAGTTGCAATAGCACCACATGCCAAGACGACCAGATATGCTGATAACCATGCAGGACTGTCAAAAATAGCCAGAATATTAATCGCTGAACCAAATAATAAAAGTGACAGCATGGCCGTTGACGTGGCAATGGCACCTATGCGAATGGTAAAGACTTTTTTTACTGATGTTGGAGATGATAAAATCAAATCCAAATCAGAACGGGAATAAAAAACACGAGTCACAAGCTCCAAAGCCTGCGACATCATCAATGATAATGTAAGCAGAATACTGCCAGTAACAATCGCCATAAAACTTTTATCAATAACAAGACCGTTTTCAATGCCAGGTACAATAAGCGCATAGGCAATTGCATGAACGATCAAAACCGCAATGGCGATGAAAGCGATAACACCTTTTTCGCGACCAGGTTTTCCAGCACTCATCATTCGAACAAAGTCACGCCATGACAAATTAAATTCGTGACGTGCGAACCAGCCTAGGGACCCGAGACTCGGGTTTGCAAAACTCATGCAGCTTGCTCGCTTATTTCAGTTTCATTGTCATCTTCGACAAGTTCAAGGAATATTTCTTCCAGGCTGTTTGCTTTTTCGCCTGTTTGATTGCGCAGTCCTTCAAGGGTTCCTTCTGCAATCAAGCGCCCCTTGGAAATAACACCAATACGTTCTGCCATGCGTTCTGCAACTTCAAGAATATGCGTAGTCATAATGACCGAACAGCCTTTTTCGACACGCGCCAGTAAAACATCTTTAACAAGGCGCGCTGACCCTGCATCGAGACCCGTCAAAGGTTCGTCAAGAATGATAAGACGAGGGTCATGCACCAATGCACCTGCAAGAGCTACCTTCTGGCGCATGCCTTTAGAGAAGCCTTCACAACGTTCATGCGCATGGGGTTTAAGTGCTAACCAGTCGAGAAGCTCATTAGCGTTGTCACGGGCTTGTTTACTTTCTATCTCCCAAAGACCTGCAACAAATTCCAGATATTCAAGCGGTGTAAGGCGATCGTATATCATAGGCTCATCAGGAACCCACGCCATCATTTTTTTAACACCAATCGGGTTCGTCAGAGCATTTTCTCCAAACACACTGATAGATCCGCTATCGGCCTGTAGTAGGCCTGCTACCATTCTTAAGGATGTGGTTTTGCCTGCACCATTAGGACCAAGCAAAGAATAAAATTCTCCACCATGAACTGTAAAAGTCAGCTTGTTAACAGCTGGTCTGTCAAACGTTTTGGAAAGATCGGAAACTTCTAATGCGTAATCGCTCATAAATAAAATAAACCCCAGTTATATCCTAGAAGCAGAGTGCCATTATTGGGTTTCTTAAGAGTGAATCAAATCAGTAAGTTTTGTAGAGAAGGTGTTGTTTCATAAGGATCATTCTAATGAGTTTGAAAAAAGTAAACCAGTTAACCCCTTATAATCAGCCATTCAGAAGATTTTTTGCTAATCATCTGGGCATTTAATTCTACATTAACCCTATTGGTATTATTTTAGAAAGGTAAGCAATCCTTACAAATATTGATGGGCAAACGGATTTTCTCTTTTATGATTATTGGCGCAGAAGAAACTACCAAAAGACGTAAAGTTACTACAAATCGTAACCAATTAAATAAACGTCTACCACGTGTTGGCAGAGTGTTATTCAGCCCTGAAAGTAGCCCGGTTCACTGCAACGTAAAGAACTTTACAGATGAACAAGCAACTCTCACCATGAGCGGTTGGATGGGGTTGCCTTCAAACTTCACGCTTTATATCGAGCCAGATAGCATCCGTACGACTTGTCGTGTGATTTCTCGTAAAGGCAGTAATATACAAGTTGAATTTACGGAAGTAGAGCAGGGCGTACGTTATCGCTCAGCAGTTGCCTAATAAGCATATTCCGTGAAGACTTTTGAAATGTCTTCATTCCACTCATTATAATATTTATCAAGCATCCGTTCTGCAGGTGTTTTGCCAAGTGCTACGGTATCTTGAAGAGGTATCAGGAAAATACTTTCATCGAAGTTTTCGAAATTCATCTGCGCACGCTCAACAAGACCTTGCCTAGAAATTTCCAATGTTTCCTTGGCGTACTCAATTAATTGACGACCATTAATTTCCGCGCGCAGTGCTTTTTCTGGTACAGCATTCCGCAAGTTGCCAACCATGTCGGGTGTCCAGTCTTTAACAAGTTCTTCTGCAGCGCTAAGAGCATCTTCGCTGTAAAGCAGACCTACCCAGAAGGCGGGAAGCGCACAAATATCCTGCCACGGACCACCATCAGCACCGCGCATTTCAAGAAAGCGCTTAAGGCGAACATCGGGAAACAGTGTGCTCATGTGATTGCCCCAGTCACCGATGTTGGCAACAGGGTCGTCAATTTCACCTTTTAGGGCGCCGTCCATGAACTGGCGGAAAGTAATATGTGTGCAGTCAATATATTTGCCATCACGGATGATGAAATACATGGGAATATCCAGACCCCAGTTGGCATATTTTTCAAAACTGAAATCATCATGCAACATAAACGGATGATATCCGCCACGCTGATTATCAACATCACGCCAAATATCGCTACGCCATGAAAGCATGCCGTTTGGTTTTCCATGGGTAAACGGTGAGTTTGCAAAGAGTGCAGAGGCCATGGACTGCAATTTGAGCGAAACCTGCATTTTGCGAACCATGTCACGTTCATCAGAAAAATCTAGATTAACCTGAATGGTCGTGGTGCGGAACATCATGTCATGCCCCTGGCTGCCGACCTTCGGCATATAAGCCTTCATGATGTTATAGCGGCTTTTCGGCATCATGGGTGTTTCTTCAAAAGTCCATACAGGCGACGCCCCAAGACCCAAGAAACCGATGCCCATTTCTTCTGAAATTTCTTTGACCTGTTTCAGGTGTTGGTTGGATTCGCGGCAAGTCTGATGAATGTTCTCAAGCGGCGCGCCAGAAAGTTCAAATTGCCCGCCTGGTTCAAGTGATATAGCACCACCACCCTTGGCATTATAAAGGCCAATAATATTGCCTTCATCTTCAATCGCATCCCAGCCAAGTTTATCTTTCATGGCGAGCAAAATAGCCTTGATACCTTTTTCACCTTCATAGGGAACAGGGGTCAATTTCTCAGAACAAAAGCCGAATTTCTCGTGCTCTGTTCCTATGCGCCATTCAGACTTGGGTTTGTTGCCTATAGACAGCCATTCAACCAGTTGAGTATGATTTTCAATCGGTCTGTCATCAGTTGTATCGCGCGCCATGGAACAGCTTTCTTAAACTCTAATTCTTGTGTAAATGTGCTAGCCGAAAACGATAGAGGTTCGCAATAAAATAATGCAGAACGACTGTTCACTAATTTATGTACCAGTCACCCAGATGAGCCTGAATAATAGAAAGTGCTGCAACAGCAGCGGTGTCTGCTCTAAGAATCCTCGGGCCAAGGCCAAGCTTTATAACGTTTGATTTGTCTTCCAAGAACGCGCGTTCATCATCACTAAACCCACCTTCAGGGCCAATAAGCACTGCAAGTTTTTCGGGCTTTTCGTTCGCCAATTCCAGAATTGGATTTGCATCATGTGTATTTTCATCACAAAAAATAAGATGCGTTTCTTCATCAAGGGTTTCGAATAATTCTATTAGGCGAACAGGCGGATTTATCTGCGGTAAGGATAAAATTCCGCATTGCTCCACTGCTTCAATTGAATTGGAAAGAATGCGTTTGTCGTTGATTTTTCGCACTTGCGTATATTGAGTGATAACAGGTTGCAAAATTCCAACGCCCATTTCAACGGCCTTTTGGATCATATAATCAAGACGTGCTTGTTTAAGGGGCGCAAAGCAATAAATCAACGAAGGCGCTTGCGGCTGTACGCGTGTTTGTTCAACAGGAATAAGATTACATTTCTTGCGACCCTTGGCTTGAATAATAGCACGCCATTCACCATCACGACCGTTAAAAATCAAAAGTTCATCTCCATCACTCATGCGCAAAACATTGAGAAGGTAATTTGCTTGTTCCCGCGTTGCTTCAAAGCTTTTGTCTTTTGATAAGTCATGCTCAACAAACAGGCGTTGGGATTTAAAATCGTGCAGAGCCATTAAAGAGAACTCCTGTGCCATTGCGGCTGATATCCGTGTGAAAGCACTTTCAGAATAGAAGGAGGCGTTTGCAAATGGACTTCACCCTTTGGCAGTTTGGATTTTGAATATCCGTTACCAGACCACTGATAAAAAGCCCCCTTTTTCTTTGCAAAACAGGTTGAACCAACTTTTACAATCGCACCATCTTGCAAATGTTCCAAAGCTTCTTCACTGAGCACCTCATTTTCACGGATGCGTTCCTGATGCAATTGCCTGTCCATAGCATCTGCCAAGCTTCCATCAGGTTTACCATAAGCGCTTACCCATGCGTCACCAAAGGCTTTTGCTTGCTTTCGCCTACATTCAAAACAAGGCCTGTGGCCAGCAGCAAGAGCTGATACTTCATCCAGAAAAAATAGCTCAGTGTAGCTCTTCCCCATGACCTTGCGCTGTCTTTCTTTGAACTTCGTGACACAAATTATCCATCGCCTGGAAGCCCATTTGCGTTTTAGCAATGTCTTAGTTGCAGGATCATGGATCCGCCCACCACGATTGCCCATAAAATCACCACGCCAACTCTGACGAACAATCTGCATATCGGGTGTGACACGGTTCTGGAGGGGCATAATTTATCGCCCTCCAATTGCTGGGCTATCAGTCATGCCTGCCAGAACTTCTGTGACGTGTCGGATCTCTTTTGAAATGCCTTGGCGTTTAAGAGTGTTTGCTGTTTCCATTAGGGCACCCAAATCATCACCTGTGAGAATATCAGCACGCTTGCCTAGTTTTTCATTCAAGTCTTTGACCTCAAGAACCTCTTCTAGAAAAGCGCATATTTCATAAACCTTGCTTGAAAAGAGTTCTATGCGAGCTGCCCATTTTTCATCGTCTTGAAAGAGCTCTTGGTAATTTGCTTTGAGCATTATCGCACAAGGTTTTGAAGGCGTTACAATATAATCAAAAACTTCAAAGTTTTGTATGACTTCTTCTGCAATCTCTCGCGTATCTGCCTTGTCTTTGGCATTCCAAGCGGTTTGCCCGCAGCAGGTTTGAGCAACCGGCACATGCACTTGGCAGCCAGCGTCCTCCAGTAATTTGATGCTGGCAAATCCGATGCTGGGTCGAAACATATCAACCAGACACGTTACAAAGAGACCAACACGCAGACCGTCAGCCATGGTTTTTTTCCTTCGGCTGCTCCCAATAAGGGGTAGGGCCAAAAAGTTCTGCCAGATAATCAATGAACAACCGCACTTTTGCAGGCAAGAAGTTACGGCTTGGATATACTGCATAAATCCCCAGGCCTTTTGTTGCTGAATAATCTGGTAAGACACGCTGCAATCGACCATCGCTTAATTCTTCACCGACATCCCATGTAGAACGAAGGGCAATGCCAAGACCTGCTATGACGGTTTCTCTTACGACTTCGGAAGAGTTTGTTTGCAAGGTTGAGTTGGGGCGATAAATGATGGTTCCCTGCTTGCCCTCAAGCTTCCATGGCCCCTGATTATGCGGCGCGATTAGTGCGTGGTGATCGAGGTCTTCAATTTTCTCTGGTATACCATTTTTTGCAAGATACTTGGGTGTTGCACAAAGCACGCGACGAACGGGCGCAAGCTTTCGTGCCACAAGGGTTGAGTCAGGCAATTCACCAATACGAATAGCCAGATCAATGCCGCTTGAAACAATGTCGACATATTGATCAGACAAATCAAGATTGAGCGTCAGGTTGGGATTTGCTTTCATGAACTTGATCAGGTTGGGCGCAATGTGCATTCTACCAAAAGACGTCGGACCTGATATCTTTAAAAGGCCTCGTGCATCCGTTGAGCCCAGTCCAACAAAGGTTTCCGCATCTTCAACACCTGCCAGAATGGCTACCACACGGTCGTAATATCCTTCGCCACCTTCAGTGAGTGAAATTTGTCTCGTTGTTCTGTTTAACAGGCGTGTGCCAAGCCGCTCTTCCAGCCTTTGCAGACGTTTGGAGATTACTGCAGGTGATAATCCCATTTCACGCGCAGCACCAGACATGCTGCCTACGGATACAACTTTGGCAAAAACTTCCATGTCATCAAATCTACTCATAAAAATGATTTATCCTGCATTAGAGATTATGCCAAACAAAAAAAGCCCGCATAAATGCGGGCTTTGATTGATAAAAATTGATTTTGCTTAATTGGCACCAAAAAGCGCTGCAAAGGGATTGGCATTTTCCGAAAAGCCTCTGACCGATGTTTGGCCTGGTCCAACAACAACAACCTTGCTGCCTAGTTTCACTTTTTCATAAAGATGCTCAACATCCTTGTTCAGCATGCGAATGCAGCCTGATGAAAGGTTCAGACCAATTGACCAAGGCTGGTTGGTACCATGAATGCGATAAAGTGTGTCACGGTTGCCTTGGTAAAGATAGAGTGCGCGCGCGCCTAATGGGTTATCTATGCCACCTTTTTGCGTGATTGGCAGGATGATGCCTTTTTTCTTTTCACGTTCACGCATTTCAGCTGGCGGTGTCCAGGTTGGCCACTCAGCCTTGCGTCTGATGGTTGCATCACCGTTCCAGGCAAATCCTTCACGACCAACGCCTACACCATAACGTGTCGCCTTGTTTTTGCCTGTCACATGATAAAGGAATTTCTGGTCTGTATTAACGATAATTGTGCCGACCGGATGTGATGTTTTAATGCGGACATTTTTACGGTTATACTTGGATGGAACACGTCGATCAGTGCGGATTTGGCTAAGATCAACCTCAACCCACCGGCGCTCTGCGTGATTATAAACACGCTCCGCATAAGCAGAATTTATGAAGCCCAAATTGGTGGCAATCGCTGTGCCGCCCAATAGCATTTTTAGAGTATCTCTTCTGTTAATCATCTTGTTCACCGTAACTCGCTAAGAAAATTATTCTGTTTCGTTTACTCTTTTAGTCCGAAAAATAATCTGAAACAAGCCAGCGTCAGCCTACATATTTTGATATCCAAGTTAAATTTCTTTTGAATAATAATTTTCCATTTGGATTCAATAAGTTAACAAAAAAGGCAGAAAATTAACTTTTCTGCCTTTGAAATATACATAATTTGGAAGATGACTTGCGTCTAGGATACGATAACTTTCGCGCCACGCTGTACGCGCTCGTATAGATCCATAACATCCTCATTGCGCATTCTGATGCAGCCTGATGAGACCGCCTGACCAATAGTCCATGGCTGGTTCGTGCCATGAATTCGGTAAAGTGTACTGCCCAGGTAAATCGCGCGCGCACCCATTGGATTTGCAGGGCCACCTTCCATGAAGGATGGCAGTTCACGACCTTTTTTACGCTCACGAATGATCATCTCTTTTGGCGGTGTCCAGCTTGGCCATTCAGCCTTGCGGGTAACACGCTCAGTGCCTGTCCATTCAAAACCTTGTTTGCCAACGCCGACACCGTAGCGACGTGCCTTGCCATTACCCATTACCAGATACAGATGACGCGTATTTGTGTTAATCACGATTGTACCTGGTTTCTGGCTTGTCTGATAGTTCACCATGGTA
>CALAIO010000090.1 GCA_937923355.1 uncultured Rhizobiaceae group bacterium
ATGATTTAACAGACACCACTCAATCGCGCCTGTTAAATGCCATGCGTGGAAAGCCCACGCCAAGAGGTGCGCGCGCGCTTGGCGTCGCTGCTGTGCGTGAGGTGGCAGAAGAAAGTGGTTTGCTGCTTGGCAAGTCTGGCACTTTTAAAAATGACCATGAAGATTGGGCAGATTTCAAGAAACAAGGTTTGGTGCCTTCTCTTTCTGCATTGAGACTGTTTTCGCGCGCAATAACGCCGCCGGGCAATTCACGTCGTTTTGACACGTGGTTTTTCATCGCCAAAGCCTCGGAAATCGGCTTTGCACCAGAGGGTGGATTTGATCCTGACGGTGAATTGGAAGAGCTTCAATGGATACGTCCCAAAGATGCCATTACTGAAAACACTCGTGAGATTACGCGTGTCATGTTGGTAGAACTCATTCAGCGTTTGCAAAAAGATCCTGATCTATCGGATGACTACCCTGCTCCCCATTATCAAACGGTCGGAAATCGCTTTCGCAAGATGATTATCTAGGTTAAGCGTGAAACTGAGAAATCAGAGTTCACTCCATGACAACGCCAATATCCTATTTTGACAAAATATTCGCAGGTAGCGATGCACGAGGCGTGATTGCAGCGATTGCCAGTATTTCAGTTGTTGGAACTGGTATTGGCCTCAGTTTTCCGCTTCTCAGCCTGTTGATGGAACAACGCGGCATTGCCGCTTCCATCATCGGCGCCAATACAGCTGTCGCAGGGATTGCGGCGATGTTTATCGTTCCTTTTGTGACACCTATTGCGCGTGCGCTTGGCGTTGTAAATACGATGCTGGCTGCGATTGTCATATCGCTGCTTTGCATGAGTGGCTTTTATCTGACAGCCAATTTGCCGATTTGGTTTGTGCTTCGGTTTATCTTCAGTTGTGCTATCACGTCGCTTTTCATCCTGAGCGAGTTCTGGATTAATTCGGCATCGGATGAGAAAAATCGCGGCCTTATTCTGGGACTTTATGGAACAGTGCTCAGTCTGGGGTTTGCTTTTGGCCCGGGTATCTTATCAGTTGTCGGCACTCATGGAATTTTACCCTTCGCGATTGGTGGTGGCATTATCATATCAGCAATTTTGCCCATTCTGATTGGCCGAAACAATGAGCCTGAAATGGAACGCTCTGGCAAAACCCCTTCCGTATTGCCTTATGTGTTTATGGTGCCACTGGCGACTATGGCAGGATTTATTTTTGGGGCAGCCGAGCAAATCGAATTGGCGCTACTTCCTGTTTTTGCGATTAATTCTGGCTATGAAGAACAGACAGCGGCCTTGCTTCTGACGATTGTGGGACTTGGCAATGTTGCCTTGCAAATTCCGATTGGGCTTTGGAGTGATAAAGTATCTGATCGCCGCATTGTTCTTTTGGTATGCGCATTAATCGGCGTGATTGGTGCAGTTTTAATTCCGCTCACCTCGCAAATAGGTTGGGTTTTGGCAATTGTCTTATTTATCTATGGCGGCATCATTTCTGGCATGTACACCGTTGGCCTTGCGCATTTGGGCTCACGCCTTAAAGGCACTGACTTGGCACAAGCCAATGCTGCCTTTGTGCTGTGCTACGGCCTTGGTATGACCCTTGGGCCGCAATCAGCGGGGATTGCCATGGACTTTATGGGACCTTCTGGTTTTGGCGTCACACTGTTTGTATTTTTCTCAATGTATCTGGTTTTATATGTCTTCAGAATGCGGAAGGCCTAACTCCAGTCGTAACCGCTGTGATACATAAAAAAGAGCAGACCCCAGATAATACCTGCTCCGACCATAACCACTCCAGTCCAAGCCAATATCGAGTATTCATTTGTAATGGACCAACCGACTAACAGCCCACCCAAAACAATCAAAATGATTGGCGCAAAAAGGGTCAGTAAAAATCTCAGCAAATTTTTTACAAATGGCGACAGGGTTTTCATTTCATAATCCCGAGTAAAATTAGTTTATTCAGTAAATCGTCAAAACATAAAATTACCATCAAGAAATCATTCAATTTTTATAGATTAAATCAAACGCACGCTAATCAATCAGTGCATTTGCGGATTGTTTTAAAACTTCTGCTATTTGTTGAAAACTTTGTTCAATCGGTGATGTGTCGCGCCATATCAATGAAATTTGACGCTCTGCTTTTTTGTGTGCAATACGCCTGACGACCAGTGCGGTATCACGACTTGCCTCGACTAGCGCATAGAGACTGGGCAAGATTGCTATCCCTGCCCCCATCGCCGCCATCTGTCTGATTGCGTCCAGACTAGTGCCTTCATATTCAGAACTCACATAAGCACCAGAAAGTTTTGCCAGTTCGTGAATGGCAAGGTTAAGGTGGTGGCCATGCCCCAGACTTAACAAGGGCATACCTTTTAATTCTGATGTTTTCACATCACCTTTTTTATTCGCAAGATGCGAATCTGGCGGGACACATATCCATAGGTTCTCATGGAACAAAGGTATTGCAATGCTATCTGGGTGATCTTCTGCGGTTGAAATAATGGTATCCAATCTGCCATCTCTCAACATTTTATCGATATCAAGCGTGCGCCCCTCAAAAACGCTCATGCGCAAATCAGGATATTGCTGATGGAGGGTTTTAGTGGCAATCGGCAAAAGATAAGGCCCAACAGAAGGGATAACGCCAAGCCTGATACGGTTTGTCAGAATTCTATTCCCAGTATTGGTAGCAGACTTTAATTCTTCTACAGACCGCAAAATAGCACGCGACCTTCTTACAATTTCTTCGCCTATCGGCGTTAAAATTGCACCGTGCCTGCCCCTTTCTACAAGATTGGCAGCTAGCTCAATTTCCATGTCAGCTATCTGTGTCGAAAGGCTTGGTTGGGAAACATTCATCCGCCTTGCAGCTTCGTTGAATTTTCCAGTTTCGGCAACGGCGACCAAATATTGGAGTTGCTTCAAAGTAGGACGCATATAATTTCCAAACAATCTTCTATAGCTTTAAACTATCAATAATATTAATTCTTTCAATTTGAATTATCAATGACAAAGCGCCACTTGCAACAAAAGAAATAAAGAAAGGAAGTTATTATGCGAAATTATTCATCTTCTACAATCAAGTCTCGCCTAAATGCTCTGAAAGCAAGGCACCTAATGACTTCCAAAACCATCAAAAACGAAAGTGGCCGTGTCTATTCTGATAACTACCTATTACAGGACTTAAAGCGCAGGCGACTTAGGCTCAAAGACGAGATAGCAGGATACTCCTTTATCTGAACATCTCGTCATCATTGGTCGCAATTCTTGCCCCGGATTGCGACCAATTTTCTACTTAAAACAGAAATACAAATTCAACCCCTCCTCCCAAGGCCTCTTAAACAATGAAAAAAATAAGTAACCGTTTAGCCGAATTCATGAAACTTGAAACATCGGCAGGCATCTTCTTGATGCTTGCTGCACTTTTGGCGTTGATTGCGAACAACTCACCGTTAAGCAATCTTTATTCAGGTTTTCTGGATACGCCGGTCGCTATTCAAATAGGCACTTTGGAAATTGCAAAACCACTTTTGCTCTGGATTAATGATGGCTTGATGGCCATTTTCTTTTTCCTGGTTGGACTTGAAGTAAAACGGGAAGTCATAAAAGGCGAGCTTTCAAGCATCAGCAAAGCATCTCTACCGTTCCTTGCCGCCATTGGCGGCATGGCTGGCCCAGCCATCATCTATTCATTCATTAACTGGGGCGATGAACTGACAATGCGTGGCTGGGCTATTCCTTCGGCTACTGATATTGCCTTTGCATTGGGTGTTTTGGCACTTCTTGGAAGCCGTATCCCTACATCGCTTAAAGTTTTCTTGTTAGCGCTTGCCATCATTGATGACATTGGCGCTATTGTTATTATTGCAATTTTCTATACAGAAAACCTTTCTGTTGAAACGCTTGGACTTGCCCTTGCCGGCTTTGCGCTCTTGATTGGCATCAATCGTGCTGGCGTAAAAAGTATTACACCTTATGCACTTGTTGGTTTGTTCATCTGGGTTTGTGTGCTCAAATCTGGCGTGCACGCAACGCTTGCTGGTGTCTTGACTGCCCTTGCTATTCCGATGACAGGAAAAGATGAAACTTCTGAATCGCCGCTTAATTACCTTGAACACGCACTACACCCATGGGTAGCCTTTATGGTTCTACCAATCTTTGCCTTTGCAAATGCGGGTGTGGATTTGAGCGTTCTGCAGATTTCTGACCTAACGGCAAAAGTTCCCCTTGGTATTGCGTTAGGTTTGTTCTTCGGCAATCAGATATTGATTACAACTCTTACGTTCCTTGCGGTAAAAACAGGCTTGGCCAAATTGCCTGAAGATGTTCGCTGGGTGCAAATCTATGGCGTTGCATGTCTTGCAGGTGTTGGCTTTACCATGAGCTTGTTTATCGGCACGCTGGCCTTTGAGAGTGCGGATATCATCAATCAGGTACGCTTAGGCGTTCTAATGGGATCATTTGCCTCGGCAGTGCTTGGCTACACGGTTCTACGGCTTAGTTGTGCGCCAAATCCTGCAAGGGAAAAGATGAGAAAAGAAGCTGAACAAGAACTCAAATCAGCTTAATTTCAAAA
This sequence comes from uncultured Rhizobiaceae group bacterium, assembly GCA_937923355.1. Next base: position 4,584 of record CALAIO010000090.1, read on the forward strand.
AGTAGCATATCAAGGAAAGAATGATAAAATGGAAACAGCCCTCTCAACTATTCTGTCTCCAATCATTCTTTTCTTTTTATTGGGTTTGGTTTCAGCCCTGCTGCGCTCACAAATGACTGTTCCGGAAGCCTTTGCAAAAGGGCTTGCGATCTACCTGATGATGGCTATTGGCCTCAAAGGTGGTGTGGAAATGTCCAAGAACCCGCTTACGGGCGAAGTTCTGATGGTCTTTGCAGCAGGTATATTCTTATCCTTTGTCATCCCGCTCATTGCTTTTCAATTCTTAAAGCTGACAACAAGACTAAACACGGTAGATGCAGCCGCTGCTGCGGCGCATTATGGATCAATCTCGATTGTAACCTTTGTTGCAGCAACAGAAGCCATCAAGATTAGCGGCATCGGCTCTTCAGGGCATTTGGTAGCACTCGCAGCTCTTATGGAGACACCTGCCATCATAAGTGCACTTTTATTGGCTCACAAAAGCAATATGGCCAAGCAACCGATTGCAGGTTCTGAGACCGGGGAACTGATGCGAGAGGTGCTATTAAATGCGTCTGTCGTAGTTCTGATTGGCGCCTTGTTAATCGGCTGGGTTGTCGGCGAAGCTGAATTTACAAAGGTTGCTCCTTTCTTTGTTACCCCGTTCCAAGGCGTCTTGTGTCTCTTCCTGCTTGATATGGGTTTGGCGGCTGGCCGTGGTTTGCGCAACGGTTGGAGGCAGTTGGACTTTATGACAGTATTATTTGGCCTCTACATGCCGCTTGTCTCCGCAGCACTGGCTGCAAGCCTGTGTTACCTTATTGGAATACCAGCAGGTGATGCAGCTTTGTTCATCACGCTATCCGCGTCGGCATCGTATATTGCAGTCCCCGCCGCCATGCGATTGGCGCTCCCCGAGGCCAAACCATCGATTTATTTAACCCTATCGCTTGGGATAACTTTTCCGTTTAATGTAACCCTTGGTATTCCGCTTTATATGGTTATGGCCGAATTTATAGCTTCGTAGAAAGAATCACTCATGCCACATAACAAACATAGATTTGAACTGATGATTGAACGTATGGCCTATAAACGTGCGTGCCGTATTTTGGAAGATTCAGGCGTAACAGGCTATACAGTCGTCCCAGCGCTAGCAGGTTATGGCAACGGCAATCACTGGCAACGTGACCAGGATATTTCCGGAAGCCGCGATATGGTCGTGATTATCTCAATTACAGACGATGAAACGCTTGCAATCATAAGAGAAAAAATGACCAATCTTCTTTCAAGTCACATCGGTGTTGTCAGCATTTCAGCCGTCACCGTTTTGCGACCGGAGAAATTTTAATTCAGGTTCGCAAATTAAGCAGCCTGCTTCCCTCACCTTTGGGTTGACTTTTGAGTGCGTTTGAGTAATTTGCGCTTCAACAGATGGTCGCAAGTGTGCGGCCTGTTTTATTTTCGTATTCAGGCAGTTGACAAGCCCAAGAATACAAGCGACAGGATAAAGATCATGGCAAAGGCTACCACTATTAAAATCAAGCTTGAAAGCACTGCAGACACTGGCTTCTTTTATGTAACAAAGAAAAACAGCCGTACAATGACTGAAAAAATGGTCAAGCGTAAGTATGACCCGGTTGCTAAAAAGCACGTTGAATTCAAAGAGACAAAAATCAAGTAATTTTAGTTTCGCATCGAATTTTAAAAGCCGCTCTTTGAAGCGGCTTTTTTATTGGCTTGGGTATATTTAGAATATAGGAACAAGCCTCGGTTGGCAGGTATGCGGGTGAAAAGTTTTAAAGTGTATAATATTGATGGCTGGCAATCGGGGCATTGAATGCCAGCCATCAAAACTCATAAAGCTTTTTAACTTTAGAGGAGAGAATATACACTGCTCTTCAAATAACTGATCCAACAGCATAATCTTACTTAGTTAATTTCAAAATAGCATATATGAAACATGTTTTATATCGCTCAGGTGAACTAGGGTCTGGACTATTGGGAGGTGGCATAATTATTGCAGGTTAATGTTAGAGCTTTTCTGACATGAACTTGCGCAAAACCCGGAGTTATAACTTGCCAACACCTTCAAGCGACCACAAAGCGAGAAACCTTGCGCTTATCAATGAGCGCCTTCAAGCCTTGCGTGATGCTGAAAATATTGAACAGGCTTTTCCAGGTGAGTTGCAAGGTGTATTTGTGCGCAAGGTTGAGCAAACGCTTGAGATGTATTGTTATGACAATGATACACAAAAACTTAGCAGTATCATGTCCCGAATTGATCTGGAAAACCCACTTAACCTGATGGGTATCTATACGCAGGTTATGTTTCTTTCTGCTCTATGGAGTGCAGAACCTCCTTCCAGTGTTTATATGGCAGGCTTTGGCGGCGGCAGGATTGCCATGCTGTTTGATCATTACTTTGAAGGCATCACCATAGATGGCACAGACATTGACCCCAATGTGATTGCGGCTTCACAAGTATTTTTTGGCCTTGATAAGACAATGCTATCAGGCATCAATGTCGCGGATAGCAGAGAAGACCTAAAGAACCGCCCTGCTCCCTATGACATCATTTTACTAGACGTCTTCACAGGCGGGGGCGAGCACGTCAATCATCTTGCAACAGTAGAATTTTTTGAACTCTGTAAAGAGAAGCTTACGAATGAAGGTGTAATTGTTGCAAATCTTGTCGAAATAGATCCCTTGGTAGAGCGAAAAATTGCCGCCATGCAGAGCGTCTTTAAATATAGTTTTGTCTGGCAATATAACGGTGCAAAGGTTGTTTTTGCCAGTGATCAACTGCTTGATTTAGAAGCGCTCCTAGAACGTGTTTCAGATTTTCAACTAATCGAGAAACTTGATTTTGATTTGGTTGATAAAGCAAAAATACTGCGGTCAGTATCACTGAATGAAACTATTCAGCCTCTGAGAGATGCGGACTTATAATCTCACGCCAAACAGGGCTTAGTACAAACCTCAAAGCAAAAAATTTAACTAACTTTTTTTGAAAAGAAGGGGTCGGTTGGATTTTGGGAATGGTACGAGGAGGCCATTAACTGATCCAAATCCAACCGACGACCCCACGGACCCAGGAGATGCGGCGGACCTGAGCACTCCGTAGGGTATAGTTAATCAGGCAAGCCAAAGCTTACTTAATCAACATGAGGGAAATTTGCCTCACTTTTAATATAAAATCAACAGGATGGTAACGATTTGGTAACCTTTACATCAATTGAGGTTAGCATTAATCGTTAACATTCATAATACTTAGCTGAAAACAAGCACGCAATACGCATGGATTTGCGTGATTTGGTTCGAGTGAACACAACAAGCTAAGTTACAAGCAATTAAGCAGCTTGAGTAACCACCTGATTGCGCCCTGCTCTTTTGGCTGCATAAAGCGCTGTATCAGCTCGTTTCATTAGATCTTGAGGCGTATCTAAGAGAGGTTCAATACATGAAAGCCCCATACTGATAGTTGTATAAATCTGCTTGGATCCATTCCCGGCAATGACGGGATGCTCTTCGACCTCGCGACGAATACGCTCAGCTACAACATGCGCATAGGCGATATCTGTATCAGGCATGATTACAACAAACTCTTCACCGCCATAGCGGCAAGCTATATCTACATTTCTAACATTCTTACGAATTCTGTTTGCCACTTCCGCAATCACAGCATCGCCAACATCATGGCCATGCGTATCATTGACAGCCTTGAACTTGTCGATATCGCACATCATCGCCGTAATGGGTTTGTTGGATGCAACAGACTTTTCAAAAAGAGAGGCAAAATGCATCTCGAAGTATCTGCGATTATGTAGATTGGTAAGCGGGTCTTTCACAGCCATTTCAATCGTCTGCTGAACAGACGCACGAAGGCAGTCGTTATAACGCTTGCGACATAGCTGTGTTTTTACCCTGGCGAGCAATTCCTGTGTATCAACAGGACGCTTAATATAGTCGTACACGCCGATTTCCATGGCTCGGCTGACAACTTCTTCCTGGCCGCTGGTGGAAATAACAATCAATGGAAGCAGTCTAGTACGCTCCAAAGAACGCAAATGCGAACAAAGACGCAAACTATCGAAATTATTCATACTTAAAGAGATGATAGCCAGATCATATTGACCCTCAACGATACGAAATAATGCATCGTTAGGATTAGTTTCAACTTCAACATTGTTTGCAACAGAAAGCGTCGCCACCATTTTCTCATAGGATGCAGCGCGATCATCAACAACAATGATATTCGTGCGTTCTCTTGGTTTCTCAACGTCTTCCATAACATTTGAATAGTTCATGGCAAGTTCGTCACCGTTTGCAGCTCTCAAGCGCAAATCATCGGTGAGCATTTTAAGCCTGACGAGGCTTTTAACACGCGTCACCAGTGCCAAATCATTCACAGGCTTAGTCAGAAAATCATCTGCCCCTGCCTCAAGCCCTCTTATGCGGTCTTCAGGTTGGTCAAGTGCTGTAACCATTACAACCGGCAAGTGCATGGTTTCCGGATTACTTTTGAGGCGCTTGCAAACTTCAAACCCATCCATGCCCGGCATCATCACATCCAGCAGAACCATATCGCATTGCCCGCTTTCACACAGAGCAAGCGCGTCTTCGCCATTGGTTGCGGTTAAAACCTGAAAATATTCAGCCATAAGCCGAGCTTCAAGAAGCTTAACATTGGTTGGTACGTCATCAACGACTAAAATACGGGCTGTCAATTTACTGTCTCACTACGCTGTACTAATTACTCTTGTCTTTTACGGTTTATGCTTCCGGACCGTCGCCGATATAATATTGTATGGTCTTGATGAAAGTTGCGACCGAGATCGGCTTGGAAATATAAGCTTCGCAACCGCCTTGTCTGATACGCTCTTCATCGCCTTTCATGGCAAAGGCAGTCACTGCAATTACAGGGATTGATGCAATTGTTTCGTCTTCCTTGATCCATTTTGTGACTTCAAGGCCAGAAACCTCCGGCAATTGGATATCCATCAAAATCAGATCAGGACGGTGTTCCTTTGCCAGATCAAGCGCCGTTAGACCGCTGCGTGTCTGAACAACATTATACCCTTTTGCTTCCAGTAAGTCGTTGAAAAGCTTCATATTAAGCTCATTATCTTCGACTATTAAAACTGTCTTAGCCATTTCTAACCCTTACCCCAACGCATGCAGAACACACTTATGAGTCATGCCTGCATGGTTTCAATCTAACTATAAAGTAAACAAAGAAAGTTGACGAATTGGAAACAAGTTTGAAAAAACACTGTAGAATGAACTTATGTGGCACTAACTTGCGTGTCAGAATTGAAAAATATATCGAGATTTGCAATCATGGGATAAGAATAATTTCCTGATTCAAATTTAGAAAAGCCTATGACGCCAGATACCGCCACATCCATAGCCATCGCAGGCCTGCAATTCATTGCAGGTGATGAAGAGCAAATTTCCAGATTTATTGCGCTTACAGGTATCTCACCTGATGAAATGCGTGCAGCCGCAGGTTCTGAGAGCTTTTTAATTGCTGTGCTTGAGTTTTTCATGGGCGATGAGCCTACACTTCTGGCTTTTACAGCAAGTCAAAATATGGATCCTGCAGATATTCAAAAAGCGCTTTATGTGTTTTCTCCGCCCGGTTTAAATTCCGGCGAAACTGAGTGGTGATATGGAACCTGGAAGCAAAGAAATGGAAGGACTTTGCCGCGACTGTGTCACTTGGCAAAAATCTGACCATCATGCTTCCAGATGCACCAAGTGTGGAAGCCCCCGCGTTATTCGCCATCCTGAACTTAGAACCCTCGCCATCGCCCATATCGATTGCGATGCCTTTTATGCCTCCGTTGAAAAGCGTGACGACCCTACCCTTGCAGATAAGCCCGTTATTATTGGTGGTGGGCGGCGTGGCGTGGTTTCGACCTGTTGTTATATCGCGCGAATTCGCGGGGTGCATTCTGCCATGCCAATGTTCAAGGCGCTTGAGGCTTGCCCTGAGGCGATTGTTATCAAACCTCATATGTCCAAATATTCAGAAGCGGGTCACACTATTCGCAAGATGATGCGCACGTTGACGCCCATGGTTGAACCCTTATCCATCGATGAAGCGTTTCTGGATATGAATGGCACGCAAAAGCTTCACGGTGCTTGTCCTGCTGAAGTCTTGGTTAGGTTGGCCAAACGCATTGAGGATGAGTTGAACTTGAGTGTTTCCGTCGGGCTTTCTTACTGCAAGTTTCTCGCCAAGGTCGCTTCCGATATGAATAAGCCTCGTGGTTTTTCAGTTGTGGGCGAAGCGGAAGCCGTATCTTTCCTGCGC